>JBBREZ010000016.1:0-30560 GCA_038225095.1 Caldilineales bacterium | reverse complement strand
AACCAAATGCACGAGTTGCTCGCCGAATTAGGCCAACGGGGTGTACTCACCTTGCTCGTGTTAACCCAACAGGGGATGCTAGACCCCAGCAGCCACAGGCCACTTGATCTTAGCTATCTAGCAGATACCATTTTGCTCTTGCGCCACTTCGAGGCTAACGGTGCAGTCGGCCAAGTGATCTCCGTGATTAAAAAGCGCTATACTGCCCACGAACGGACGATCCGCGAACTCTACATCACCGCCCAACGTGTCCAAGTGGGTCCGCCAGTGACAGCCTTTAGCGGCGTGTTCGGTGGCAACCCACGCTACGAGGGCGATAGCACACAATTACTGAGAGTCAAACCGCTAACCCCATCTTTAGCAGACGCGCCAGAGGCAGCAGGACAGAGCGGTGATGTTAAATAATCCTGACGATGAACTTGTCCTGATTATTGCACCGATCGGGCGCGATGCACAACTGCTCCAAACTGTGCTCACGCATGCCGGATTCTCCTGCACCACGGTCCAGGATAGCGATGCTCTCCGGGGCTATATCCAACAAGGGGTTGGCGCCCTGCTCCTGACGGAAGAAGCGCTCATTTCTGCTGGATTACAAGAATTGCGTACAGTTTTAGCCGTCCAGCCCGAGTGGTCTAATCTGCCATTGGTACTGCTGGTCGACGAAAGCACGCACCCGAAGCTGCGCAAGACGACGAGCGAGATCCTCGGGCCAGATAAAAAGATTACCATTTTGGAACGCCCCGTGTCCGCCAAAACGCTGATCGAAGTGATGCAAGCAACCTTGTGGGTGCGGCGTCGCCAGTATCAAGCGCGCGATTTGCTGCACCAACTAGCCGTCCAAAACACGGCGTTGGCGCGGGAAGTGGCTGAGCGCCAACGCACCGAGTTAGCCCTGCGCGAGAGTGATGAACGCCTGCGGGCTGCGCTCATCGCCTCGGCAACGGGCACCTTTCGTTGGGAGCTGACCACCAATATCCTCCACTGGGATGCGGCGCTCGTCCAGTTGTTTGGCTTGCCGCCAGACCAAACGGTCAATACATTGGATCAATTCATTGCCCTCGTCGCACCTGCCGACCGTGCCGAGTTAATCGAACGCTGCGCACACTGCACCGTCACCGGGGCAGATTTCGAGATGGAATATCGCGTTGTTTGGCCCGACGGCTCACTGCACTGGCTCTATGATCGAGGCAAAGTGTTGGGGTGGGCGAATGGCCAACCACTCGATATGACCGGCGCTTGCACCGATATTACAATCTTAAAGCAAACCGCAGCCGAGTTGGACGCCAGCCAGCGGTTGACCCAAAGCATTATTGACACTTCGCCTACCGTCATCTATATCTATAATTTACACTTACACCAAACTGTTTATCTCTCGGCGCAAGCGGCAGGCATGCTTGGCTATACCGACGCTGAATTTAAAAAGTTTGGGGCCGACTTAGCCATTCAATTGATGCACCCAGCAGATCGCAGGCAAAGGACCAACTATTTTCAGTGGTTCAGTACGGTAGCGGATGATGAGATCGTCGAAAGTGAATATCGTATGCAGCATAAAAACGGCGAATGGCGCTGGTTCGTCAGCCGCGATACGATCTTTCAACGCACAGCGGATGGCCAGCCATTAGAGATCCTGGGCGCCGCTTTGGATATTACAATTCGCAAGCAGGCCGAAGGCGCGCTGCAGGAACTCAACACCGCACTTGAGCAGCGCGTGGGCGAACGCACCGCCGAGTTGGAGCGCAGCAACCGCGAGCTAGACCAATTCGCCTATGTGGCTTCGCATGATCTCAAAGCACCCTTGCGCGCCATTAATTATCTGGCCGAGTGGATCAATGCGGATGCCGCAGCCGTCTTACCGCCCGACTCGCAAACGCACTTAAGCACGCTGCGTGGCCGCATTAAACGCATGGAGGCTTTGCTCAATGATTTGCTGGCTTACTCGCGTGCGGGGCGACAACGCCACGCACTGGAGCAAGTGGACACCACGGTGCTCATCAAAAACGTGATCGATCTGCTGTCGCCGCCGCAAGGCTTCATCATCACGCTGGAAAGTGACCTGCCAATGCTACCATTGGAACGCGTGCCGCTCGAAACGGTCTTCCGCAACCTGATTGGCAATGCCATCAAGCACCATGATCGTCCAGAGGCAGGGTGTGTTTGCGTCACAGCCCAGGAACAAGCGCAATTAATCGAATTTGCCGTCAGTGATAACGGACCGGGCATTGATCCCGTTTTTCATGACCGTATCTTTCAGATCTTCCAGACCCTCAAAGCGCGCGATGAAGTCGAGGGCAGTGGCATCGGCTTAGCGGTGGTAAAAAAAACCATCGAGCACCGCGGCGGTGCCATTCACGTTGAATCAAGCCTTGGTCAAGGCGCTACGTTTCGCTTCACCTGGCCCAAAACGCAAACAACATAGCCACGTCCTGCTCAAACGGGCTGCTGACAGCACCTTATAGATGTCAACAGCCCCAACGTGGGTGTAGCCATTTGCAATAGACATTATCTGGATTAACAAAGATGGGAAACAGGGATACAGGTGATATCTACCTGTTTCCCTGTATTCCTGTGGTGAATGCTGATGCCGAATCATGTCTAATCTCATTATAGAGCAACCGAGATCGAGTCGAACGTGCCGGACTGTTTAGGCAGTCGGCCAGGTAAAACGGAAGGTTGTGCCGCTGCCCACGCTGGATTCAACTTCGATCGTGCCACCCAGGCTCTCAATCGTCTTCTTAACAATCGCTAAGCCGATGCCACTGCCTTCAACTTCATCACGCGGTTTCAAGGTTTGGAAGAGTTGGAAGATGCGTTGATGGAAGGCCGGCTCGATGCCCGGGCCATTGTCGGTGATGGTAAAAGTCACCCATTGTTCCTGCACTTGCGCCGAGACGTGGACACGCCCCTCGCTTGGGTTGTGATGATGTTTGATGGCGTTGCCAATCAGGTTGCGTAGCACCGTCTCGAGTGGCACGGGGACGGTGGTTAAGGTGGGCATCACTTCATCTAGCGTGATCTGGAAACCAGGTGGCGGACCCAATAATTCAATTGAGTTTTGCAGAAGAACGCCCGTCTGGACTGCTTCCCGTTGATACTGAATTCGGCCGGCGCGTGAATAATCCAACAGATCATCGAGCAATTTATCCAGGCGCTTGACGCGGCCGCGCAACCGCGCCAGGTGCTGCTGCGCTGTGGCTGGCAACGAGTCTCCAGCATCTTCACTGATCCAATGGGCCAGGTGGTCGATGGCGCGCAAGGGCGCTTTTAAGTCGTGGGAAGCCACATAGGCAAACTGATCTAATTCCTGATTGCTCCGTTTCAGTTCGGCGGTACGCTCAACCACACGCTGCTCCAACGTCTCGTTTAGCTGCCGCAGTTGGCTTTCTGCCTGGCGTACTTCCTGATAGAGCAAGGCATTGTCCATCGCCAGGGCCGCCCGCCGTGCTACCTCAATCGAAAAACGCAGATCGGCAGCCGTATAGTGGCGGTCGGAGTCCGACCAGACCAGCGTCAGTCCGCCTAACACCTGTCCCCTGGCCTGCAACGGGGCAATTATCACCGATTTGAACCCAACTTGCCGAATAATCGCGAGTTCGTCATCAGCTGGTTCAGACCTCAGGATCATTTCTTCGGTAATTTCTGGATAGAATTCAGCAACGCCTGTCCGCAGCACATTGGGCAAACCCTGTGGGCTATCCATCGCTACGGGGTAACGCTTACGCAGTTCACGCGCCCACTGCACCTTGTTGGGATCCACATGGGCGACTGCGGCTAATTCCAGGGCGCCACTTTCACCCAAAATATCGACGGCGCACCAGTCAGCCAGATCAGGCACCATCAGCTCGGCCACATGTTGCAACGTAGCGGCATAATCTAATGAGGAAGTCAGCACCGAACTGGATTCGGCCAGAAAGACCAAGCGCGCCTCGGCGGCCTTCTGCGCCGAAATGTCTTCGACCACAGCAATGCGGTATTTGAAAGCGCCCGTTTCATCGCGCACCACCGAAGTAGTCATGGTGGTCCAGATCGTTGTCCCATCTTTGCGAATATAACGTTTTTCCGTGCGGTAGCTGGCAAGCTCGCCTGTCAGCACGCGGGCAGATGGGGCGGCGTCGGCTGCCAAATCGTCGGGATGCGTGATCGCCTGATAGGTTTTCTGCAGCAATTCTTCTCGGCTGTAGCCGGTAATTTCACAAAGGCGTTGGTTGACGCGGATGTAACGTCCCTCCAAGTTGGTATGGGCGACTCCAACGGCGGCTTGCTCGAACGTTGCGCGAAAACGTTCCTCACTTTCACGCAAGGCGGCCTCGGCCTGCCTGCGGTCGGTGATATCGCGGATAATACTTAAGAGCATGCGCTCAGCACCGGTGTCCGTGCCAATCGAACTCACCTCAACCGGAAATGTCGTCCCATCTTTGCGCCGATGGACCGTGTCAAAGAGGATGCCAGTCGCATTGGCTTGGATCATCTGCTCGGCTACACTGGCGACTGTGGCAGGATCGCGTAATTCCCTGATATGCATCGTCAATAACGTCGCTCGCTCATAACCATAGGCGACAGTAGCCGCTTGATTTGCCTCAACAATCTGGCCGTCCCCGCGCACATACAAGATAATATCGCGCGCCCGCTCGGACAGCAGTTGATAGCGCCCTAAGATCGCTTCTGCCTGTTTGCGTTCGCTAATATCCGTGACGAAAACGTAAAAGCCGCACGGCTGTCCGTCCGCTTCCATACGCGG
The DNA here is from genome assembly GCA_038225095.1 of Caldilineales bacterium. Taxonomy (GTDB): domain Bacteria; phylum Chloroflexota; class Anaerolineae; order Caldilineales; family Caldilineaceae; genus JAPLGZ01. Next base: position 25,825 of record JBBREZ010000016.1, on the reverse strand, counting down.
TACATACGTAGTTAGCACCGTACGCGTGATGCCATCTGGATACAGGGTGGTGCTTTCAAAGGTCACTGGTTGGCCGGCCAAAGCAGCGGCAAGACTAGCTTGCCGCTCGGTGTAAAGCGCTTCGCCCATGAGTTCGCGCACAGTGCAATGTTCAATCTGCGCCTGCGTGCGCCGAAACCAGCTTTCATACGTCGCATTGACAAAACGGTAACATTCGGCCGGATCAACGTAGGCAATCAGCCCAGGCATGTTGTCAATAATTAAACGCAGTTGGGCTTCGCTAGCGCGTAAGGCTTGCTCGGCACGCGCCTTGACGATGGCCGGCCAGATGTGCAGCGCAACCGTCTCGACCAGTGCCACTTCATCATCCTGCCAGAGGCGCGGTGTACTGCTATGCACCGCAAGCAAAGCGACCCAGCGGCCCTCGGTGAGACACGGCACCATAATCAGCGCACGAATGCCCAACGGCGCATAGCCGGTGGCATAGCGCTCGGCAGAATAAGGATCGGTTTCCGTGTCCATAATGGTCACTGTATAGCCACGCCGGCAGCGTTCTAACAGCACAGGCGAGACCAGATCAGTGAACTGGCGATGACCGATCAGGCTGGGTGCGCCGGCCTGATGCCAGGGGTTGGTTACCGTGACGTGCAACGTATCCGGATCGACCTCGGTCAGCGTGCAGCGATCTACATTCAATTGCATGCCCAGCGCTTGAATGGCCATCTGCTGGATTTGATCGGGGTCAACCAAGGGGCGGATTTGTGCATCAAGTTCGCTGAGAAACTGACGGTTCAGCTCGGCGCGTTTGCGTTCGTCAATATCGGTGGAAGTACCAAACCATTGGACAATCTTACCCGTTGCATCGTGCGCCGGTACACAGCGGGCTAAGTACCAGCGGTAGACGCCATCATGGCGGCGTATGCGTAATTCATAGTCAAACGGCTCCCCGCGCTGTAAACTCTCTTGCCAGGCAGCCGCCACCCGAGGCTGATCGGCAAGATGAATGGCTTGATTACTATCCGGCAAGCTTTCGTCCAACGTCAGTCCCGTATAATCCATCCATTGCTGATTGAGGTAGCTCAGTTGCCCATCAAAGGTGTTCACCCAGACGATTTGGGGCATCGCATCCGCCAGTTGATGGAAACGGTGCTCACTTTCAAGTAAGGTGGCCTCCACCTGCTTAAGTTCAGTGCGGTCAAAGGTGATGCCGCGCATACCCACTGGTTGCCCGGTTTGATCTTTAATCACCGAGGCCACCGCTTCGCAATATAACGCGCGTCCATCTTTAGTGAGCCAGCGGAACTGGTTAAAGCCACTCTGCCCACGGCTAAAATCGGCAGCGACTTTGCGCGCAGCCTGCTCTTGGTCTTCGGGATGCACAATCGAAAGCCAGAAGTTAGGCGTAGCCAACCATTCTTCTTTGCGATAGCCCAGCAAATCTTCCACATAGTCGCTGACAAAATCGATGCGTTGCGCCTGGCTATCCGGTTGGCCCCACGCTTCCCAGACAACGCCAGGCACACTGGCGATCAAGCCAGCCAGGCGTTCGCGTTCCTGTTGGATCTGAATATGCAACTGTGTGGTTTCCGCTTCAGTCTGTTTGCGTTCCGTAACATCGCGAAAGACGAGGATTACGCCGCTGAGCTGGCCCGCCTTGTCGCGAATAGGTGCCGCACTATCCTCAATGGGCCGTTCTACGCCATTTTTTGCCAACAACACAGTATGATTGGCTAATCCGAAAACCCTACCCTCGGTTAGCACACGCTGAACAGGGTTTTCGACGGGCATACGAGTTTGTTCATTCAGGATCGGCAAAACCTCAGTCAAAGGCTTGCCGATCGCTTCCACAGCCGACCACCCGGTGAGCATGGCCGCCACGTCATTCATCCAACTAACCTTCTCTTGCAGATCGGCCACGATCACAGCATCACCAATACTGGCCAAGGTGATACGCAACGCCTCGCGCTGCGCATAGAAATGTTCGCGCGCCTGGTGCAAGGCGTGGACAAGCAGAGAAAGCGTGGTCGCCACAATGAGAAATGCCCCCAGTTGGATGTCTTTTCCACGGTCAAGTATAAACCAGGCCGCGCCGGGCGCGAGCAACCAAAACAAGCTCCCCAAGGCAGCCAAGCCCATCGCAAACAAACCCGTGCGCAAGCCACCATACCACGTGCTGATCGTCACAGCAGCGAACAGAAAAGCAAACGGAGCGCCCGTCTTTAGGGCTGGTATATTGATTGTCAGCAGGATTGCTGCCGCTATCAGGAACAACGCAAACCCATAGCGCTGAGCGAACGAACGCTTAGCTGGCGCTGGAAAGTAGTCACGCGGGTCGGAGAAGAGATGCATAAAGAACTCTCCATCTCTAAAGATTGGGTATAAAACGGATCAATAAAGTAATCACATAAGGTCCATCAAACGTACGCCATGATCGGTTCTATTATAACATACAGGGGCCAAGCCATTGTTAATGCGGAAGAAATGCTAAACGTTTAATCCTTGGCGGCCAGCAACGTTTGCCAGGCAACCCAAGCGGATTTTTTGTCTTCAGAGATAGGATATGGTGTGACAATTCTAGATTAGATAGACTACTGATATACTATTGATCCGAGTCAAGCTTCTGTCTAACAGTTTGCTGGGGAGAGGAAAAGGATGTCGATACCAGCCAATTTGCCATCAACCTTAAGCGCCGCCCTCGCCGATTGCACGTGCCACCAGATTTTGCTTGGCGAATCTGGCGCCACACTCTATCGCGTGACCCGCACCGATCAGACGCGTTCCTATTTAAAAATCGGACGGTCAGATCCAAATCGCTCACTGATCGATGAAAAAGATCGGTTGGCATGGCTACAAGACCGGCTACCCGTGCCACATGTCCAGCTTTTTGTCCAAGATGAGCAGTTTAATTATCTGCTCATGGCGGAGATTCCTGGCATTGATACCAGTGACAAAGTGTACAGCGGCGATCTGCCAGCGATGGTGCGCCAGTTGAGTGAAGGGATGCGCTTGTTACACAGCTTGCCAATTGCCGACTGTCCCTTTGATGAAAGGCTGGCCGTGAAGATGGCGCGTGCGCAGCAAAGGATGGAGGCCGGTTTGGCGCCAGCAGCCTTATGGGCCGAATTAACCGCGAAGCGACCACAAGACGAGGATCTAGTCTTGACCCACGGCGATTATTGCCTGCCCAATATTATCTTGCACAATGGCGTGCTGAGTGGTTTCATTGATTTGGGGCGCGCCGGCGTGGCGGATCGCTACCAAGATCTGGCGTTGGCTGTGCGCAGTCTGGCCTATAACTTTGGCGAAGGCTGGGCCCCCCTGCTCTTTGCCGCCTATGGCATTGAGCCGGACCCAGCCAAGCTTGAATTCTATCGGCTGCTGGATGAGTGCTTCTAATCTGGGGATAGCGGGCTAGATTGTGCCAGTACGCGTTGCCATAGCGGCATCTGAGTTTATAGTAACGATCATAAAGCAGTGACGAGGGGCAGGAGATTTGAGATTACCTCGTCCATTGCCTACGCTCTACTCGCATAAAAATGTTCGTTTACTACGCGCATGAGTCTATGTCGCCCGCGCCAGCAAGGCCCAAATTTTAATGGCAATTGCGTTCTACGCTTGTTGAAGCAGCAATCGATAATACTGATCACACGATTAGGATACGAATTTTATGGTATAATGATTCAATCAAACTTCACCTTGGTTGACGCGGAAGGAGCCGACGATGACAAACACGCTCTATTTTAGCCAATGCACTTTGCCTTTGCTGGACAAGGCTTTTGATCTACGCTCGGCGCTCGCATTACCTGCCCTGCAAGCTTGGTTTGAACGTAGCCAGCAAGTAAGTTTGTCTAAGCTGGATCAGAGCAAATTAGCTTCCCCACGTTAACCAGTCTAGCTCAATGCAGGCCATAAAAAACCCGACGACTTTATCCACCCGCTGCAACCAGATGTCGTCGTCACAACAACCGGCATGAGTAACCGCTGCTCGCCAGTGAAGCGTGCGCTGAAAGATGGCGCCTTAGTGCCCACCATTCCACCCAAACAGCCGGAGCCAGTCGATACGGTGGTAAAGCGGACGCCACAATAATTTCCAAGCGAATCAGGAGTATCTTCATGCAACGTTACGGACAAGTGCTCGGCATCAAGCCCGAACACATCGAGGAATATAGTCGGCTACACGCAGCCGTGTGGCCGGAAGTGCTCAGGATGATCCACGAATGTAACATCCGCAATTACTCAATTTATCGGCATGACAAACTGCTGTTTGCCTATTTTGAGTATCACGGCGACAATTTCGAGGCCGACATGACAAAGATGGGGGCTGATCCCAACACACAACGCTGGTGGGAGGTTTGCGTGCCTTTGCAAGAGCCGTTACCGAGTCGCGCGGCGGGCGAATGGTGGGCGAATATGCAGGAAGTGTTTCATACAGAGTAGGTAGCAGGTAGCAAAATCTACAGCGCGCTACGACCTGCTACCTGTTACTTGTCATCCAGAAAGGTTGATCATGATCCAAGGTCTTTGGCATGTCTCATTTACGGTGAGTAATTTGGAAGCGTCGGTGCAGTGGTATACCGAAGTGTTGGGGTTGGAATATGTGCGTGGACAGGTCCAGGCCAACGCGTATACGGCCAAGTTAGTCGGATTCGAGAATGTGCATTTGAAGGTGGCACAGTTGCGGGTGCCGGGGCTGGCGGTGCCACGCTCGCTGCATCACATCGAAATTATTGAATATGTAAACCCGCGCGGTGAACATATTCCGCTCGACACCAACCGCACCGGCGTCGGCCATTGGGCCTTCCAAACCGATAACTTGCAGACTGAGTACGAACGCCTGGTCAAGTTGGGCGTCAAGTTCAAATCCACCCCGAACGCCATCGAGGCTGGGGTAAATAAAGGCGGCTACGCCGTCTACTTCACCGACCCCGATGGGATTACGTTAGAGCTTATTCAACCGCCACCAGTTTGATTGACGATTTTCGATTGACGATTGACGAGGTTGGTTCGACAGCATAGGTATTTCTGCTTTCTGCGCATAATCGTCGAAAGTAGAATTACCTATGTTCGCCCAGTCACTTCGTCAATCAAAAATCGTCAATGCTTTCAAGAGGGAGTTTTGTTATGGAACAAAGACTGCTTGGCAAAGTCGCCATTGTCACCGGCGCGGGCCAGGGGATTGGCAAAGGGGTGGCGGCGCGGCTGGCGCGCGAAGGCGCAAGCGTGGTGATTGCCGATTATAACGCAGAAACAGCCAGTGCCGCGGCCCAGGAAATTGCCCAGAGCACAGGCAGCGCCACGCTGGCCTATCCAATTGATATTTCTGACGTTACGGCGGCTCCCAAAATGGTCGATGCAGTTGTCGCCAGGTTTGGCCACATCGATATTCTGGTCAATAATGCGGGCGTCAACCAGACCAAACCGATGATGGAATTGACGCCCGCCGATTGGGATCGCGTCTTGAACGTAAACCAACGCGGCATGTTCTTTATCCTGCAAACCGTAGCCGCCCAGATGATCCGCCAGATTCCCGAGCATGAGCGGCCAGCGTCCACGGCTGCCGATGTGGTTACCATCAAACCGAGTGAGACAAAAACGAGCGATATGCCCGTTCACAATCACGGCAAAATCGTCAACCTCTCGTCGATTGCCGGTCGGCGTGGTCGGCCGCTGGCTGCCCATTATGCGGCCAGCAAAGCCGCGGTGATCAGCATCACCCAGTCCGCCGCCTTGACGTTGGCGCCGTATAACATCACCGTCAATGCCGTCTGTCCTGGCGTCGTCCCCACCCAAATGTGGAAAGACATTGACGCCGATCGGGGCCGGATCTTCGGCTCGCAACCAGGCGAAGCCATGGCGGCTTTTGTCAACACAATCCCGTTAAAACGCGCCTCTACACCCGATGATGTCGCTGGACCGATCGCCTTTTTCTGCTCCATTGACGCCGATTATGTCACCGGACAGGCGTTGAACGTGGATGGCGGGTACGAGATGGATTAGGATGATGCGTGAAGGTTGATGGCCTTACTCACTCACGTTACGCAAGGCGTTGTAGGCGTAGGCTGGGTTCGCCGCTCCACCTGGGCGTGTAACCGCTAATTATTCTGCGGTGAACCCATCCTACACGAGTACTCATCCTGTTCATTTTCGGGTTGATATGAACTTTCGTCGCTACTACGTTCCCAACAGCATGGTGTTTATCACCCAAGTGGTCAATCATCGCGAGCCGATTTTTCACGACCTTGCGCATCTTGAACTGCTTAAGGCTGTCCTGCACAATGTCAAAGTGCTCCATCCATTCGAGATGCTTGCTTATGGCTTTCTGCCCGACCATTTTCACGGTCTGATAAAACCGACAGGCGTTAGTAATTTCAGCAAAATTATGCGCTCGTTGAAATCCACTTTTACGAAACAATACAAGGAGAGAGATCAAAGGCAGCATGAAATTCTGGCAAAAACGTTTCAGCGATCATATCATTCGCGACGAAACGGACTTTGGACGGTTTCGCGTCACGCTCCAGGATCGACGCACCTCGTTGCTGCATATCGAGTTGCAGGGCAAAAGCACACATCGCCCAATGAAGTGGCGTATGTTAGAATACATGATACGCATTGCGGACGCTGAACCTGGGCTTGACTTATTAAGCGCCGTGTTTTATGTTGGACAGGGGGCTGGTGCAGCCGACACCGGAAAATACCAAGTCACTTCACCCAGCGGCGCGGCGAGTATCCAATGGACATATCGGGTGGTGCAGCTCTGGAAAATGTCGGCGCGAGCCTTGCTGGCCTTATAACGACCTGGGCTGTTGTCGCTGGTTGGTCAAACGCAGAGCGATGATCCACAAACTGTGATCCCCAGGTGATGGATCAGTTGACGCAGATCGAAGACGAGGAATTGAAGCAGCGTTTGTTGAATAGCCTGCTCGTGTTGGTTGAGGATAAGGAGATAGCCGCGATGGTTGAGAAATTAATCGAACAGGAAGGGCTGTTGATGGGCACACCTTTTTTGCAGAGCGTGCGTAAAAAAAGGGCGTCAAGAGGGGCGTCGCCAAGCGATTTTAGATGCGTTGGTTTTACGGTTTGATCCAGTAATGTCACTATATCGGGATATCGAGAAAATTCTTCTCCAAGTGAATAACAATGCGACATTTGACCGTCTCTTTGCCGCAGCCATTCAGGCGAACACGGTAGCAGATTTCCAAGCGACGCTCCAGCAAACAGTCACACCGGCGTAACCAACCGAGGCGCAAACATGACCCCTGCCGAACAAATTGCCCTTTGGGCAGACAAGTTGCGTGACATTTCAGCTTTGGGCTTGCATTACTCAGATGGCATTTATGACAAGCAACGCTATCAGGAAATCCAAAATATAGCGATGGCGATGCTAGCTTTGGCCACAGGCGAACGTTTAGAACAGCTAGAAGTGCTGCGCGCGCCGATTTTTGCGCGGCCTACCCCGCTGACTGTGGGCGATGCGGCAATTATCGATGAGGCTGGCCGCATACTGTTGATCCAACGCGCCGACAATCAACTGTGGGCCATGCCCGGTGGTGCGTTCGAAGTGGGCGAAACGCCAGCCGAAGGCGCAGTCCGAGAAGCGTTGGAAGAAAGTGGCGTGGCCTGTAGCCCAGTGGCCTTGGTCGGGGTGTTTGACTCACGGTTGTGTGGAACACCCACCCGCCATCACTTATATCAATTTACATTTCTGTGCAAACCAACGGGTGAACCAACGATACCCGCTTCGCATGCGCATGAAGTGTTACAAACCAATTGGTTTACAGAAGACGCATTGCCAAGCAAGATTGATCCAGGACACATCACGCGAATCCCACTGGCCTTTCGGGTCTGGCGGGGCGAAAGTAAGGCATTTTTTGATGGACCCCACCCTAGCCCTCCCCTGACCGCTTCGCTAGGAGAGGGAACAGATCAGGGATAGCCAGAGCAACTTGTTCTGTCCCTGATCTGTCCCCTCCCAGCAGGGGAGGGCTAGGGTGGGGTCTGGTTAGGGTGGGGTCCACCGTATTTACCAATCTAATCTACGCATAAAATTTGAATGGAAATGATTCATGGCAACGGATATTATCATGCCCAATCTAGGCTTTGATGTACAGCAGGCGCGCCTGATCGAATGGGTAAAAAAACCAGGCGATACGATCAAGCAAGGTGAGATTCTTGCGGTGGTCGAATCGGACAAGGCCAATGTCGAATTGGAAAGCATTGCCAGCGGCGTGATTTTGGAGCAACTCGCAGCCGCGGGCGTTGAAGTGCCTGTTGGTTCGGTGATTGCCCGCATCGGCCAGCCGTCGGAGCTGAAGACGGCAGCGCCAATCCCGCCGCTAGCGCCACCGGCTGCTGCACCTCACGCCGAAGAAACCAGTAAAACTGCCGATGTCTCACCGATCGCCCGGCGTCTAGCAGAAGATAACAAAATTGACCTGACCACCATTACAGGCAGCGGCCCACGCGGCCGGATTACCAAGGAAGATGTCGAAGCCGCCATGGCAAAGCCCGCTAGCTCAGCCAGCTCTGTGCAACGTGAGGAAACGGCTGGTGTTCGAGCCTTACCAAAAGTGCGTAAGGCGGCCCGTGAAGCTGGGATCGATCTGTCCGAAGTGCCAGCCAGCAGCGCAAACGGCATTACCACAATGGCGGATCTAGAAACCTATCAGCAGGCTGCCACACCGGTGCAGCCTATCCCAGCCGCGCAACCCGTTACGCCAACAACCCCGGCGCCCCCGGCGCCAAGCCCAATTCGTGAAGGCGCGCAGGTGATCCCGTTAAGCCGGATGCGCCAGATGATTGGCAAGCGGCTGAGTGACAGCATGCGCGAAGCGCCACACTTTTATGTCACTGGTGAATTTGATCTGGACAGCGCCTTAAAACGATTAAGCACCCTACCCGAGCCACGCCCTGGCGTCAATGTGCTGATTCAATATCTAGCCATTCAAGCGTTGCGGCGCGTTCCCGCGCTCAACGCCACCTATGAAAATGAGACGCTTTATCGTCACGATAGCATCAATCTTGCGGTGGCCGTAGCGTTGGAGGATGGCCTACTCACGCCGGTGCTGGCTGGCGCAGAACGTTTCTCATTGGAAGGATTGGCGCAAGAAACGCGCAAGTTGATCCAGCGCACGCGCGCCAACAAGTTGCAGCCGAACGATCTGCAAGGCGGTACGTTTACGATCAGCAACCTCGGCGTTATTCGGCAGGTCGATCAATTTACGGCCGTGATCAACCCACCGCAAGTGGCAATTCTGGCCGTGGGCACAGTCAAGCAACGCGCGGTGGTGATCGATGGCGGCTTGCACATCCACCAGACGGTCCACTTGACGTTGAGCGGCGATCATCGGGTGGTGGACGGCATGCAGCTCGGCCAGTTCATGGCGGCGTTCCAGGCCGAACTTGATTATTTTAGCAAGTAAATTTTATTCACACACGGCGCAGATTTCAGGTAGAAGACCGTTACCTTTTTCTTTAGAAGCTGTCTGAAAAGGTAGATCGGTGATTACGTAGGTGCGGTTTGTAACTGCACAAGCCTGTAATCAACCCAAGTAATCAACCCAAGAACGTGCGGTTGCAAACCGCACCTACGCTACTTTTCAGACAGCTTCTTAGAGATTACCGGGATTAAAGAATTTATGTACACAGGGAAACAGGTAGGCGCACCTGTCTACCTGTTTCCCTGTGTAACGGCTGATTCCCGATAAAGTCTTTTACGAACTTTGCGCCTTTGCGTGAGTCATTTTTAGAACAGGAAAAATATGATGGCACAAGCATTAGCAGTAGGCACCCGCCAGGACATCCTGCGGCGCATGTTGGAAATTCGCATCGCCGAGGAGCAAATTCAGAACTTATTTTTACAAAATTTAATTCGCGGTACGACCCATCTTTGTATTGGCCAAGAAGGCTGTTCAGCCGGCGTGATCTGGGCCATGCAAAAGGGCGACACCGTCACCTGCACCTATCGCGGCCACGGTCATGCCCTGGCAATGGGCATGACGGTCAAATCGATGATGGCCGAAATGATGGGCAAGCAGAGCGGCGCTTGCCAAGGCAAAGGCGGCAGCATGCACATGACCGACGCCACGATTGGGCTACTGGGCGCTAATGCGATTGTCGGCGCGCAATTGCCAATTGCCGTCGGCGCAGCGCTCACCTATCAGGTCAAAAAGCTGCCCCATGTGGCAGTCAGTTTCTTCGGCGAAGGCGCTTCCAACATTGGCACGTTCCACGAGGCGCTGAACATGGCGGCGGTTTGGAAATTGCCGATTGTCTTCTGCTGCGAAAACAATCGCTATGGCGAATACAGCGCGCAGGACAAGACGACCCCCGTGGCCGATATTGCCACGCGCGCGATTGCCTACAACATGCCTGGCGTCGTTGTTGATGGGCAGGATGTGGAAACGGTGCACGCTGCTGCATTGATCGCCCTGGAACGGGCGCGCAGCGGCGGCGGCCCCACCCTGCTCGAATTAAAAACCTATCGCTATCGCGGCCACTCGCGCACCGACACTGCGCCTTATCGCGTGGCAGGCGAACTGGACGAATGGCTCCAACGCGACCCGATCAATTTATTAAAAGCCAAGATGATCGCCGCCAACCAGTTGGATGAGACCGAGTTTGATGAGATGAAACAAGCCGCCACCCAACTCGTCTTTGATGCCATCGAATGGGCCAAAGCCGAAGCCTACCCGCCGCTTGAGGCGCTCTACAAAGATGTCTATTACGAAGGATAAAATGATTTACGATTTTTGATTGACGAGGTTGCTTCGTTTGCGAAACTACTTCGTAAATCGTCAATCAAAAATCGTAAATTCCACCCAGGGACGATTGATTATGACCAAAATGACTTACCGCGAAGCAGTGTGCAAGGCGTTGGCCGACGAACTGCGCAGTGATGAAAATGTGATCTTCTTTGGCGAAGATGTGGCTGTCGCTGGCGGCGTCTTTAAGGTGACGCCAGGTCTCTACGAAGAGTTTGGCGCCAATCGGGTGCGTGATACGCCCATTTCGGAGCAAGCGATTATTGGCGCGGCGTTGGGTGCGGCGATTACGGGTTTGCGCCCAGTGGCCGAATTGATGTTTGCCGACTTTGTGCCGGTGGCGATGGACCAGATTGTCAACCAGATCGCCAAGTACCGTTATATGAGCGGCGGCCAGTTTATTGTGCCGTTGACCGTGCGCGCGGCGCAGGGTTCGGCCAACGGCTTTGGTACGCAACATTCACAGTGCGCCGAGTCGTGGTTGATGAATGTCCCCGGTATTAAGGTGGTTTCGCCCGGTACGCCGACCGACGCTTATGGGCTCTTGCGCGGCGCGATCCGCGAGAACAATCCGGTTTTTGTGTTGGAGCACAAGGGGCTCTACAATCTCAGCGAAGATGTGCCGGATGACACCGAGCCAATGGAACTGGGCAAAGCAATCGTGCGACGAACCGGCAAAGATGTCACTGTGGTGGCAATCCAGTTGGTGATGCACCGCTCGCTCGAAGCCGCCGAGATCCTGGCCAAAGAAGGCATTGATGTCGAGGTAATCGATCTGCGCAGCATGGCGCCGCTCGATAAAGACACCATTCTCAAGTCGCTAGCTAAGACCAACCGCTTGGTGATTGTCGAAGAAGCCCCTCACTCTGCCGGCTGGGGCGGCGACATTGCTTCAATCGCCGCCGACGAAGGTGTCTATTGGCTCGAAGCGCCGGTCAAGCGCGTGAACATGGGCAACACGTTGATTGCCTACAGCCCGCCGCTGGAAGATGAAGTGATCCCAAATGTCAGCCGCATCGCACAGGCGATTCGTGACGTGATGGCGGGGTAATTGAAAAGTAATTAAAAGTAGGCTATGCTATGTTCGTGGATTTCTACCATGAAAACGAAGTTTGAGTGGGATGCAGAAAAAGCAAAAACCAATGACCAAAAGCATAGAATAAGTTTCGATGCAGCGGCAACAGTGTTTGGTGATCCGGATTCGATTACCATATCCGATCCTGAGCATTCGCAAAATGAACAAAGATATATCGACATTGATCTCTGATAAAGGTCGCTTGCTCGTCGTTGTTTACACAGAACGCGACGCAAATAGACGCATTATTAGTTCACGCAAGGCGATGCTAAAGGAACAAAGACTTTATGAAAAAAACGCCAACTAAATCAGGGCAAGAAGACGATATAGAAATGCGTGCTGAATACGATTTCTCCAGTGGCGTGCGCGGCAAGCATTACGAAGAAATGCAAACTGGATATATAGTCACCATTCATAACCCTGATGGCACAACGGTGGTCAAGCAAATGGAACCAAGAAAAGGCGTAGTTATGTTAGATCCAGATGTACTCGCTTATTTCCCTGATTCGGCCTCGGTTAATGCTACCTTGCACTCTTTAATTGGCTTGGCGCCAACAAAACGCAAATCGAAAGCTAAATCAGCCACGCGTTGAGCAACCTACGGTCACCACAGGGTAATTAAGCATTTGACAGGTTCGGAAGCCGAGGTTCGTATGGAGCCTCGGCTTCGCTTTAGCTGGTAATAAAGAAGATGGGTTAGGAAAGGAGAGCGAAAGTCGATGCCCGCCATCATTACGCCGGAACGGCCAGATACTGTGGATGCCACCGCCCTTATCATGGAACTGGAAGCATACCTTGAACCGCTCTATCCCCGCGCAAGTCGCCACGGGTTTAGCATCGAAAAGTTACTAATCGAAGCTGTGGCCTTTTTCCTACTCCGGTCGGACGGGATACCGGCCAGTTGTGGCGGCATCAAACTGTTCGGCAGCGAGTATGGGGAACTTAAGCGGATGTACGTGCGCCCTCAGTTTCGAGGCTTAGGGTTTGGAAAGCTGATGATCGACTATTTGGCCGCCTATGCGCGTGAGCAAGGCGTGTTCCTTCTGCGCCTGGAAACTGGCATTTACCAACGCGAAGCCATCGGTTTATATGAACGGATGGGATTTTATCAGATTCCACCGTTCGGCTCCTACACAGCAGACCCACTCAGCCTCTGTTACGAGAAACAATTGCGCTGACGGCAAGCAGGCCGCAGCGTACTGGTTAAAAACCACGAATGCGATCCACTGAGTAGGCGTTAGGCAAGCCTAACGCCTACTCAGTGGATCGCTCAACCAACTCATGGTAGCGGGAAGGGCTGTTTCAGCTAACCAATCAATCCGCTGCCTCCACAAGTTAGGAAAACTCATGTCGGATTGTGACGTACTCATCATTGGCGCGGGCCACAACGCGCTCGTCTGCGGCGGCTATCTGGCTAAGGCCGGTTATAAAGTAATCATGCTCGAACGGCGCCACACGGTGGGCGGTGCGGTCGTGACCGAAGAGATCATTCCCGGCTTCAAGTTTGATCTGGGTGGTTCAGCCCATATTTTAATCCACCACACACCGATTATCCAAGATCTCAATTTGAGTGCCTATGGGCTTGAATACATTGACCTTGACCCACTCTTTTTCGCGCCTTTCCCTGACGGCAGCCAGATCATGATCTGGAAAGACCTGGACAAGACGTGCGAAAGCATCGCCAGCATCTCACCCAGGGACGCCGAGGCCTATCGTCAGTTTATCAAAACTTGGGAGCCGCTGGCCGAGGGCATGGTCAAGAGTTTTCTGGAACCGCCCACGGCCATCAATTTGATTAAAAATCTAGTATTGCGCACCGGCGGTGGCTCCGCACGCAATGAACGGCTAAGTGATATTTTGCGCGGCTATGGGCAGGTGTTGCGTCAAACGTTTACCGATCCACGCGTGCAGGCGCTGATCGGCTGGATGGCGGCGCAGTCCGGTCCGCCGCCGGGGGAACCGTTGTCCGCACCGTTCGCGCTCTGGCAGCCGATGTATCATCGCAGCGGTATGAAACGACCGCGCGGCGGCTCTGGCATGTTAACCCAGGCACTGGCGCGCATGATCCAGGCACATGGCGGACAAATCATCGCCGGCGCACCGGTGGCACGGATTTTGACTGAAAAAGGGCGCGCCGTCGGGGCCGAAACCACAGGCGGCATCCGCGTCACCGCGCGCGCCGTTGTTTCGGGGGCGCACATTCACACCACCATGAAAATGCTCGAACCCGGGGTTGTGCCACAAGCGGCGCGCAACTTGGCGAACAATGCTCGGGTTGGCAACGGCTTTGGCATGATCGTGCGTTATGCCATGCAGGCGTTGCCCAACTACACAGCGCTGCCATCAAGCAATGGCGCGCCCGGTCCCCAACACACCGCATTACAATTTATCTGCCCAGATCTGGCTTATCTGGAGCGCGCCTATGGCGATTATCTGGGCGGCATCCCGTCACGCGATCCAGCCTTGATCGCCATGACGTTTTCGGCGGTAGACCCTACATTGGCGCCGCCCGATCAACATACGCTCTTTTTATGGGGTCAATATTACCCGTATGAGCTAGCGTCGGGCGCATCTTGGGATGAGATTGGGCAGACCGTAGCCGACCGCATGTTGGACAAATTAGCCGAATATGCGCCCAATGTAAAAGCAGCAGTGATCGGCCAGTTGGTGGAGCATCCGCTCTATTTGGAGCGCGAGTTGGGTTTGTTACGTGGCAACGTGATGCATTTGGAGATGTCGATTGACCAGATGTTTATGTTGCGCCCAGCGTTGACGATGAGCAATTATCGTGCGCCGATCAAAGCGTTGTACCTGACTGGCGCCAGCACTCATCCGGGCGGCGGCATTATGGGCGCATCCGGACGTAATGCCGCGCAGGTGATCTTGCGCGATTTAGAGAAACGAAAGGTGTAGTGGTTACTTTTGCGTTATTGAGCGGCTGGCGAAGACAAGTTGTCTAAGTGGGCGGCTAATTCTTGCAAAGTTGAAATGTCTAAAGCAATCACAAAGACTTCCTCTAGCTGCTCAGAAGGGATGGCCGCAATGCGCGCGACCCAAGCCGCATCCAAACTACCGAATTTATGCCACAGCAAGCGCAGTAACATTTGTTCCTTGCCCCGTTCGATGCCTTGCTCGATGCCTTGTTCGATGCCTTGTTCGATGCCTTGTTCAATGCCTTGCTCGATACCTTCTTTGATTAATTCGTTATACCAGGGTGATTCGCGTAAGATTGTCATATCCCACCTCATAATTCTACGCACAACATCCGTATTCATGACAAAACTGGCAAAGAATGCCAATAATGGTTCTAATTCGGCAAGATTCGCCTCGGCACGCAACAATGTTACGGCCCGGCTCAATACATTTTCAGCACTTCCCCCTTTTAGAATAGGGGTAAAAGGCAAAAGTGTCACAAGATTCTGTTCAAAAACTAGCTCGACATCTACTTCCCACAAATTGATCACGCGAAAGTCTTGATGGGCAACGAGGCCCATCAACTCGCTGTGGTAATAATTGACAATGGGCGATGAGCCAGGCAATATGTTGACCACCACCGGATAGACCGGCAACCCATAGCGTTCCTCGCCCAAGGCGGCATAAGCGCGCATCCGTCGATGCATTTTGCGATCGGGCCGCACTTGCATTTCATTCGCTACCAGGAAATTACCATGCAGCGGCGAGTGAACTTTGATCAGAACGTCGTTGGCGCGTGCCACCCATTGAAAATCACCGGAGAGCAAATCCAACGCTTCCAACGTGTGATCGCCGGTCAACCAACGCACCCAGGTCGTTGGCGCCAGACTGATCAGCCGCTTACTTCCAATATCGACGCTACGCGCCATGCTTTACTCAACTTCTTTGCTTGCTTACTTGGTTCATGATTAGCCAAATTGATTATACCATGCGCGCAACTACTGGAACAAGCACAACAGAGCGAAGCCGGCGATCATGCGATACTGACCGGAGGATTAACCAGTATCTCTAAAGGAATTTAGCATGACCTATTTCGGCTTTCTCGCCTGGTTCTTAGGGCCACCACTCTTATTGCTGCTGGGCGCAACATTTTTGGATCATCGGCGTGGGCTAGTTTTACCGCTATCGCTGCGCAGTTGGCCGGCCACTTTTGTGCTGCTCGCCCACATGATCGTCGCCGTGATCTACACCACGCCCTGGGACAATTATCTAGTGGCAACGAGCGTCTGGTGGTACAATCCTAGGCTCGTCACAGGTGTTGTGTTGGGCTGGGTGCCAATAGAGGAATATACTTTCTTTATCTTGCAAACCATCTTAAGCGGGCTGTGGATTGTATTTCTGGCTAGACGGCTAGTACCGCATGATGCGCAAGTGCTCCCCCGCCCGTTCATTCGCTGGGGAGCCACTGCTTTCATCGGCGCCATCTGGTCGGGTTCGCTTGTGCTATTGCTTTCCAACTGGCAACCGGGCACTTATCTGGGTTTAATCCTGGTCTGGGCGCTTATTCCGATTGCTTTGCAAATGGCATTAGGTGGTGACATCCTCTGGCGTTACCGGCGGTTGGTCTTTTGGTCGCTCATACCCACCACCTTGTACCTAGGCCTGGGTGATGCATTGGCGATTCGTTCCGGCACATGGACCGTTGATCCGGTGCAGTCAACCGGCATTTTTTTGGGCAGTCTGCCGCTCGAAGAATTTATCTTCTTCCTGGTCACCAACATGCTAGTGGTCTTTGGCATGATTTTAGTGCTGGCTCAAGCAAGTCAAACGCGGGCACCGAAAGCCTTATTGAGTGCACTGCGCCGGCTGGCAACGCAGCACAGTGTGGGTACACAGCCAGTTAGTCATTCATAACGAGCAACGCACCCAAACAATGACCATCAATTTAAACCCATTTCAAGCAGACGAACACCAGCCTTTCCTTTGGCACGGTGATCATTCAGGCGCAGCACTGCTGGTGCATGGCTTTCCCGGCACCCCAGCCGAAATGCGCCCGGCTGCACAAGTGTTACATGACGCCGGCTGGACGGTGCAAGGTTTATTATTGCCCGGTTTTGGCCCTCAGATCAGCGAACTGACGCACTATAACCAGGCTAATTGGGCGCAGGCGGTGCGCCGTGCGCTGGTAGCCTTACAGGCTGAATATAAAACAGTCGTGTTGGTTGGTAATTCGATTGGTGCGGCCTTAACCTTGGAAGTTGCGGCCCAACAACCGCCCGCTGGGTTGATCTTGTTTGCCCCGTTCTGGTGTAGCGCAAACCGCTGGCTTGATCGAATTTTCCCGGCAGCGCGCTTGTTTGTACGCCAAGTTCGACCTTTTCAGAAAGCTAATTTCAGTGAACTGCCGTTCAGAGCGAGTATCCAACGCATGCTGCCCGAGGTCGATTTAGATAATACGGAAGTCCAAGCGTCTATTCGGAGCTTAGGGCTGCCACTCGCTGTGCTAGGCCAAGTGCGGCGCGCTGGCCAGCTTGGTTATCAGGCTGCACCGCAGGTCAGAGCGCCCGTTTTAATCCTTCAAGGCAACAAAGATATCATTGCCGTCCCCCATTTTACGCGCCAACTTGTCCAGCGCTTGCCAAAGTTGGCCGGATATATCGAAGTCGAAGGTGATCATGAATTATCACGTGCAAAATCCGAGACATGGCCGCTGCTAGCGGCGTTTATACAGCGCTTTGCCCAAAATCTAGCGTTATCCCGCGAGGCAAAAACTGGACGATGAAAAGTAACTCACCCCGTTTTGCGCGACGATGGTTGGATTGGCGTCTACTCCAACCAATGCAGCCCTACCACTGGTTGACAGCCGCTTGGTTACTCGCCATGATCGCCATTCCCATTATGAGTTGGGTGATTGGGAATGCCGTCTTGCCCTGGGGGGTGCTGATCTCTGTTATCTTACTAGTCTCAGCCGTGCTTGGTGTACTGCGGCAAGCCTGGGGCAGCGTGCGCACTTTGCGCATGGCGGCGATCATTTTGCCAGTGGCCTGGCTGATTGAATGGCTCGGTAGCACAACCGGTTTTCTATTTGGCCATTACCACTATACAAATTTATTGCAACCGCAACTGGGCCATGTGCCATTGCTGATTCCGCTGGCCTGGTTGATGATGTTGCCGCCCGCTTGGGCGGTGGCCGCGGTGATTATGCGCGGGCGGACAGGCTTGTGGTTTATCCTGATCAGCGCCATGGCTTTCACTGCTTGGGATCTTTTCCTTGACCCCCAGATGGTGAATTGGGGTTATTGGGTTTGGGACGGAAACCCTTTGGGCGCAGGCAGTTATTTTGGCATTCCCTGGCTCAATTTTCTAGGTTGGCTCGTAAGCGCAGTGCTACTAACCTTTCTAGTCCAGCCCAAGCACATCCCTGTCCAGCCTTTGGTGCTCATTTACGTCATCACTTGGATCTTACAAACCATTGGTCAACTCTTCTTTTGGCATATGCCTGGGCCCGCGCTGACGGGTTTCTTCGCGATGGGCAGCCTGCTGATACTGGCGCTAGCCTCTGCCACTCGCGCCACGTCCGATTTACAGACGCTAAGTGAACGGGCATTGTGAAGCGACTGACACTGTTTGGTTATAAGGATGATGAGTGAGAGGATCCTTTCACTCATCACAAGCACAAGTCTATTTTCGCCCAGGCAAGGTAATAAGCCGCTATGCGCCAACCGCTACTCTGGTTCGTCTTCGCTTTCCTATGTGGCTCGCTGCCTTTCTCGGTTTGGATTGGACGCAACTTGCTCAAGCGCGAGATTCGCATTTATGGGGATGCCAATCCGGGTGCCTCTAATGTTCGGCGGGCGGGCGGCAAGTTCACCTGGGTGCTGGCGCTTTTACTTGATTTTGTGAAGGGCGCCTTGCCGGTATGGCTGGCCTATCGCTGGGCAGGCTTGGATGGTGGAGCGCTGATTATAATAGCCTTGGCCCCTGTGTTGGGCCACGCATTTTCACCTTTTCTGGGTTTTAAGGGGGGCAAAGCCGTCGCAGTGACGGGTGGCATCTGGTGTGGCTTGACACTCTGGGAAGGGCCGACAGTTGCAGGGCTGCTGCTTGGTCTCTTTGTTGGGTTATTGGCCATTGACGCCTGGGCCGTGCTCTTGGCGCTAACCGGCACGATTATCTATTTTATGCTGACACCGCCGACGTGGAATGGGCTAGACCTTCGTCCAGACCGAGCTATTCTCTTGGCCGTCGGCATTGGTAATCTACTGATCCTAGCCTGGAAACATCGCGTTGATTTAGCAAAACCACTAACTTTCCGTTCCTGGCCCAAAAACTCTTAAATGATGCTGATGCTCGCCATTTTTGTTAGCGCCGCCCTGCTCGTTATGTTCGTTATCACTGTAACCAACGTGGCGATTTTCCTGCGCTTATGCCCACCCGTTCGCCCAATGGACGACCTTGATCAAACGCTAAAAACAACAGCGCACTCCGCATTTCCCGCCGTCTCTGTGCTCATCCCCGCACGCAACGAAGCCAATCACATTCAGCATGCAGTCGGTGGTTTGCTGGCCCAAACCTATCCGAACTATGAGATTCTTGTACTCGATGATCATTCGGACGATAACACGCGCGAAATTGCGCTGGCCGCGGCCAATGGTCATCCTCGCCTGCACGTTTTCGCGGGCGCTGCATTGCCCGCCGATTGGATGGGCAAAAATTGGGCTTGCCATCAATTGGTCCAATTCGCTCAAGGCGAAATTCTGATCTTCACCGATGCCGATGTCCACTGGCAACCAGAGGCTGTCAGTGCGTTAGTCGCCGAGTTGCAACGCACGCAGGCTGATCTGCTCACCGTCTGGCCGCGGCAAATTACGCACAGTTGGGGTGAGCGGCTGGTGGTGCCGTTGGGTGTGTTTGCAGTGCTCGCGTATCTGCCAATTCATTTGGCGCATGATGGCCCCTGGCCCCTGGCGGCAGCGGCGAACGGCCAATGTATGGTCTTTCGCCGCCCCGCCTATCAACAATGTGGCGGTCATGCGGGTGTGCGCAGCACTGTGCTAGAGGATGTGCGCCTGGCCCAATCGATCAAGGCAGTACACTTGCGATTACGGCTGACCAATGGCGCAAACTTGTTACAGGCGCGCATGTATGAAAATTGGCAAACCGTTCGTAATGGCTACGCAAAAAACATCTTGGCCGGACATGCGAATTCCCTACTATTTTTAGCGCTCTCTACGGTTTTTCATCTAGCCGTGTTTGTCGGTCCCTGGCTCTGGCTAATGCTTGGTTGGCGCAACCAGAATTCGCCCGGTTGGCCGGCCTGGCCGTTGGCACTAATTGCATTAGGCATTAGCATTCGCGGTTTAACGGCGCTTGTCACCCACCAACGGCTACTTGACGCGCTGTTCATGCCCATTTCTGTGCTGCTGATGACGCGCATCGCTATCCATGCTGTCTGGTGGCAATGGCGCTACGGCGGTCCACAATGGAAAGGGCGGACGATTCATGAAACAACAGTTTAAGGATTTACGATTTTTGATTGACGAGATGACTTCGTCTACGAAATAGCTTCGTTAATCGTTAATCAAAAATCGTAAATCGTCAATCCTTTTTATGCAAAACTCTTCTTCGACCCATCCTATCATTATTATCGGCGCCGGCATTGGCGGCTTAGGCGCGGCGATCCGGTTGGCCAGCGCAGGGCGACGCGTGCGCATTCTGGAACAGAATGCGCAGGTCGGCGGCAAGATGAGCCAATTTTGTGCTGATGGCTTTCGTTGGGATACAGGCCCCTCCGTGATCACCATGCGCCACGTCTTTGCAGAGTTGTTTACGGCAGCCGGGCGCCGTTTAGAAGATTATCTAAGCCTGGTTCCGGTGGAGCCATTGACACGTTATTTTTATCACGATGGTGTTGTGTTGGATGCCAGCCAAAACTGGCCGACGATGGCGGCCCAGATTGAACGCATAGAACCACGCGATGTGGAAGGTTATTTGCGCTTTTTGGCGTATGCCGCCCGCCTGCACCGCATTACCGGCCCGGCCTTTATCTACGACCAGCCACCATCGCTGCGCAGTTTTACGCGGGTTGCCCCGTGGGACGTTCTGAAAATTGACCCCTGGTTTACTCTGAACCAGGTGATCCAACAGCATGTGCGTTCGCCGCATTTGCGCCAACTGCTGCAACGGTTTGCCACCTACGTGGGCGCGGATCCTTTCCAAGCGCCCGCTACGCTGGGTGTGATCGCCCATGTAGAATTGACCGGCGGCGTCTGGTATCCGCAAGGCGGCATCTATGCCATTGCCACGGCCCTGGCGCGCCTGGCGACAGAGTTGGGTGTGGAAATTCGCACCGGCTGTCCTGTGCAACAAATTTTAGTCAGGAACAAGCGTGCCACCGGCGTGATGTTGGACGATGGCCGCACACTAGAGGCCAGCGCGGTGATCGCCAATGTGGACGTTACCACGGTTTACCAGCGCTTATTACCGCCAGAAATTGCCACACCGCCACGGCGGCGACGTTTAACAGCAACGGAGACTTCTTGTTCTGGCTATGTCATGCTGTTGGGGGTGGAAGGCGAGCATCCGAGATTGGCACACCATAATATTTTCTTTGCGTCCGACTATCAAAAGGAGTTCACCGATATTTTCCAACGGGGCATCCCGCCCAATGACCCCACGCTTTATGTGGCGATCACCAGCAAAAGTGATCCAAACCATGCACCGCCGGGTTGCGAAAATTGGTTTGTGTTGGTGAACGCGCCAGCCCTGGGGCCTGCTTTTGATTGGGCGACCCAAGAAGCCGATTATCGCCAACGCGTCTTTGCCACGTTAGCCAGTTTTGGGTTAGATATTCAATCGCGTCTGCGCAGTCAGACAATTTTGACCCCGGTTGACCTGGCGCAGCGCACCGGCGCCTGGCGCGGCGCGCTTTACGGCATTTCGTCCAACCAGGCCCTTAACGCCTTTCGCCGGCCGCATAACCGCTCGGCGCATGTGCGTGGTCTTTACTTTGTCGGTGGCACCACGCACCCCGGCGGCGGCGTGCCCATGGTCACCTTGTCGGGCAAAGTAGTGGCGGAAATGATTTTGGCCGATAGTGAAACACCTTGAACGAATGGCGGAGTGACCCTTTCCTAGCTCAGACCCCTCCCGCGCCCAAAGGGCTCCCGCTCCGTTCGGCTGCGGTTCGACAAGCTCACCGCACGGGGCCTGAGCGTTCGACGACTCGACTGAGCTCACGCCGAAGTCTGGCCGAAGGCCCCGTCGCAGCCTGCTGGGCGGGAACCGTCACGGGACACAACATGTCACTGCATCTGTCCCTGCTCAGTCCCCTCTCCCAGCACGAAGCCCTCAGGGCACGGGAGGGGTCGCTGGGTCCTTTATAAGAAAGAAACTTTAATCTTATGCCGAAAACTTCAAACCGCTGGCGACGGGTGCGTCTAGTTCTCTATAGTTTATTGCTGCTGCTCGTCTTAGCAAGTGGAGCATTCGTCGTCTGGGCCACCTGGATTCCGGTGCCGATGCCAGAAGCATTGGCAGCCTTACAATCGGATGCCCAAGTCCAGGTAACCACGGACAATTGGCTGGTTTTTCAGCCGATTAGCAAGACGGCAATTAGTGGTTTCATCATTTATCCCGGCGGCAAGGTCGATCCACACGCCTATGCCCCCACCGCACATACGATTGCCGCGGCTGGTTATCTCGTCATTATTCCGTCGATGCCGCTGAACCTGGCTGTGCTTGCGCCCGATCGCGCCGATCAGATCATGGCGGCTTACCCAGCCATCAAAAAATGGGCGATTGGCGGCCATTCACTCGGGGGCACGATGGCGGCGGCTTATGTCTATCAACACCCGAGCGTCAAAGCCTTGGTGTATGGGCAGCCTATCCAGCCGACAACAACACGTTGACCAACCGCACCGATCTAATTGTCACGTCGATTTATGGGACGCGTGATGGGTTGGCGACCCCAGCCAAAGTAATGGCCGCGCGTGCGCTCCTGCCCGCTACGACCACTTGGGTGGCGATTGAAGGCGGCGACCACGCTCAATTTGGTTGGTACGGCCCGCAAAGTGGGGATAATCCAGCCACGATTACGCGCGCCCAACAGCAAGCCGAGATTATAACGGCTACGCTGGCGGCATTGGCGAAACAGTGAAAGCTAAATTACGTTACGTACGAAATTTACGGTGCGGCTAAGTGGAAGCCTGAAACACATGCCCCGGTTCGATGATGTGAATCTGTACCTCTGGCGCGAGGGCGTGGGCATGATCGGCAAATAGTTGCGGCGGTGCATGCAACCAGCGTGGCCGCAGATAGCGCAGGCCCAGCGGGTAAAGCGTGCCCCAATGAATGGGAATGGCCAGGCGGGGTTTCAACAAAGTCAAGGCCTGGGCCGCACGGTATGGGTCCATATGGCCTGCGCCCAAGGTTGGCCCCCAGCCCCACACCGGCAATAAGGCGATATCCAAAGCGCTTGCCAATCTACACATTTCGGGGAACAGATCGGTGTCGCCGGCAAAATAGATGTTTTGCTGGCCGCGGATCAGGAAACCAAGACTTTCCACCGTTGGCCCAAACCAGCCACGCGCGCCATTGTGCCGCGCCGGTGTCGCCTCGATGCGCAGCGCGCCCACGGTCACTTGTTCGCCAGCCACGAGTTCCGTTACATTCGCAAACCCCTGACGGCGCAAGAAAGCAGTCGTTCCTTTAGGAACAATCAGATGCGTGTTATGACCAAGCAGGCGCAACGAGGGGAGATCGAGATGGTCAAAATGGAGGTGCGAGATGAGTACGCTGTCCACAGGCTTGGATGGCCGCGGTGGCACTGGAATCTGGCGCCGGATAAAACCACTCAAGTGGCGACGCAGAACGGGGTCGGTGAGCAGACGCACGCCATCCATCTCGATCAGGAGGGTAGCGTGGCCAATATAGGTCAAGGAAAGCGATGCTTGCATAAGTTGCAATCACTGGTTAGCGTATTCTTATAGACAAAACAAATCAACAATGAACAACCGCGGTAGGGGCGCATGGCATGCGCCTACTGCTTTCACAAAGGCGCATGCCATGCGCCCCCATCATCATCTGACGTTGAACTTTTGAAAACATTGTACCTTACTGCCTATTTATTTCCCTATCTTCCCTGCTTAATCCACAATTCTAAAAAGTAAGCTAACCGAAAACGGGATTGTTGCTATTTTTGATCAGAGATGCTACTATTGCTTCGTTACCAGTGTAGCAGCGGCATATTGTGTGCCGCTGATCTGCTTCAAATTGGACGATTCTAAATCGTTATACAGGCTCTAGAGAATGCATTAGACGCGCGACGAGTCAATGCGAAAGGATAAAATTTCATGCCGAAGTGGGAAGGCATAGTCTCGGCTGTCTTGCTTGTGCTCTGCTTGGCGGTGGGGCTGATGCTCGGACATTTTTGGGCGCCCAAACCGGTGATCGGTGTACTGCGCTTTGAAGGCATCATCGATCAAACGAGTGCAGCCGACATGCAACGCCTGGTCGATGCAACGATGGGTGATTCGAGCATTGCTGGGGTTGTCTTAGAAATTTATAGCCCAGGCGGGCTCGCCACCAGCAGCGAGAGCATCTATTACAGCCTGCTAAAATTGCGCAACGTTAAACCCGTGGTGGTCGTGATCGATTCAATGGCGGCCAGCGGCGGCTATTACATGGCGATCGCTGGCAACACTATTTTTGCGCAGGCCAGCAGCTATGTGGGCAATATTGGGACACGCGGCGGACGCCCCACCGACCCGCAACTTTCGCCCGACGAATTAAGCAGTGGCCCCTACAAATTGATGGGTGGCAGCCGTTTTGAACAAATTCACCAGTTGGATCTGGTCAAACAAGCCTTTGTCGGCAATGTGGTGCATCAGCGTTCGCAAGCCCAGGTTAACCCGTTGAAAATCGATGCGAAGACAGTGGCCGAAGCACGCATCTATGGGGGCAGTGAAGCGCTAGCCCTGGGCTTGATCGACTATGAAGGTGGGCGCAGCGACGGCATCATTGAAGCGGCAAAACTGGCCAGTCTGGCGAATTATGGCGTCGTTGAATTAACCAGTTACCTGGGCATTCATTTTACACCCTCACTCAACAGCACAGAAGCCCACTTAAAATCACTCATGGCCCAGGCCGCGCCCGACACCGTGTGGACGCTCGACAGTCGCATTGCCTTGCCAGCCACAATCGATGAGACCGCGCTCGACCAGCAGCTAAACCGCCTGCGAGCCAACCGACCGACATCGCTTATTCCCAACCCCACCAACAACTTGCTTGACAGCCTGAAGGCGCTCATGCCAGCCACACGAACAGGCAATCATGCGCCAGGAGATCCGATCCGATGAAAAACTTTTTTCGTCGCTTGTTCATGCTAGTGGTCGCCTTGATCTGTCTGTTTGGTCCGCTGGTGGTGAACTCTGCTTTCCTTGGTTATAACCGGCGATCCTACACGCCACCGGCCATTGACACATTTACAATTGCGGCCACACCAGCGCCCACCACAACGCCAGTGGCGCTTAAACAAACCAACGACGTTTCCACACAGCCGCTACGCCGTGGCCCAATTGTAGTGGATCTGGCCCATTTTAACCGGCTCAATCCAAGCAGCTTCCAACCGCTAGAAGCCGCATTGGCCGCGCAGGGTGTCGGCCTCCGCTTATGGTTGAGCAACGCCGACATCACAAAGTTGCAGAGCTACTTAGATTTTCCGGATCAATCTGCAGCATTGGCGGAGCAATTGAGCAATGCCAGCGGCTTAGTGGTCGTGAGCCCCTTCTTTCTCTGGTCCAAACCAGAAATCGCGCTCGTCGAAAAATTCGTCGCCAATGGCGGTCGCCTCTTGCTGATCAGCGATCCCGACATTCAGGGCGATTTTCCCACCGCCACAAATATGATCGCTGCGCCGTTTGGGGCAGTCTTCAACGACGATTATCTGTACGACACCGTGGCTAACGATGAAAATTACACCCATTTTTTCCAAAAAACCTTTGCCGATCAGGCGAGCAAACTAAATGGTAATAAAATCGTCTTTTATGGTGGACGCAGCATCAGTGGCGGTGTGATC
>JBBREZ010000015.1:0-30866 GCA_038225095.1 Caldilineales bacterium | reverse complement strand
ATGACCAAAGCGCGGATTTTTCGCTATGGGTTGACGCCTGCCGCCGATCTTTGGGCAGACCACATCGAAAGTGCGGGGATGGAGGGCATCCACTTTCGTTTTCACTACCGCCGACTGGGCACAGACAAGCTTGAGTCTTTGCATGCGCGCGTGGCCTTGCTGGGCAGGCATAGTATCTACACGGCATTGAGCGCGGCGGCTGTCGGTCTGGTTGAGGGCTTAGGCTGGGATGAAATTATTGCGGGTCTGCAAAACCTGTCAAATCAGTTACGGCTAATTATCGTGCCAGGCATTAATCATTCTACGATCATTGATGACACTTACAATGCCATTCCAGCCAGCGCCTTTGCCGCCCTCAATTTATTGGCCGATTTGGAACCAAAGCCCCAAGGACGGCGCGTGGCTGTATTGGGCGATATGCTTGAATTGGGCCAATACACCGCCGAAGGCCATCAATTGGTGGGACGACGGGCGGCCGATGTGGTTGATCTGTTGGTGACGGTTGGCGAATTAGGTTATGAAATCGCCAAAGAGGCGCTATCGAGTGGCATAGACGCCGGCAACGTGTACACGCTGCCGGACGATACGCAAGCGGTTGAGTTTTTAGCAGAAGCGCTCAGACCGGACGACTTAGTGTTAGTCAAGGGTAGCCGTGCCGTGGGGATGGAGACGATTGTCACTAAAATTGTGACCAGTGGCAAGACCGTGCACGCAAAAGCCCACTAAAGTTCACGGAATCGTTGTCAAGCAATGAAATTTTTTCGGTTATTATTCAGGTATTTTTATTCATATCTTTGTTCCCATTTGTTCAATCCACTACTTCAACTTTGGATGGTAAAGCCGAATGAGAATTTATCAACGGGATGTAACACTACCAAAAATAAAATTGCAATTATTACTTTCCTCAAGTCTGGGTGTGCTCGTAGTCTATGTATTCAACAATATCACATGGGGCAATTCACCTAAATTGGGGATCGGGCTATCGATGGTCTACGCGCTGACGTTGGGGACCGTGAGTTTCTTTATTGCTGTCATCTGGGGCAATCCGCTCATCACCGTGCTCAAGCGTTGGGGCATTGGCAAACAGATCCGCGTTGAATTGCCCGATGGTCATCAAACCAAGACGGGTACACCAACGATGGGTGGCATATTAGTGGTTGTCCCCGTCTTGTTGATTACGGGTATCCTTAATATTGCCAAGATTGCCGGTATGACATTGATCGGTCAAAGTACGCTTGTGCTCGTTTTCTGCTTGGGTGCGCATGCCCTGCTCGGTGCCGTTGACGATTGGCAAGGCGTCAAAGGGTTGCACGCCAAAGGCGAAGGCATCACCGCGCGCATGAAAAGCGGTTGCCAATTTATCATCGCCACCATTGTTGCCCTTGTGTTATATTTCGGTCCTCCCCACTGGGATTTTGTCGGCGTACCAGGATTGCGAGGTCCGGCTGAAGGTGGTTTCTTTCGCATTGGACTGATGATGATTCCGCTGACGATTTTAATCATTGTCGGGATGAGCAATGCCGTCAATTTAACCGATGGGCTAGATAGTTTGGCTGGCAGCATTAGCAGCATTTCTTTCGTCAGCTATGGCATTATTGCCTATTTACAAGACCAGATTTATTTGATGGCTTTTTGTTTTACGATTGTCGGTGCGCTACTGGCCTTTCTCTGGTATAACGCCCATCCAGCCCAAATGTTTATGGGCGATACAGGCAGTTTAGCTTTAGGCGCCACATTGGGGTTGGTGGCCATCATGACGGGTCAATGGCTGTTATTGCCCGTGGTCGGCTTTGTCTTTGTAGCCGAGGCGGCCAGCAGCATGATTCAAATTAGCTATTTCAAATGGACGAAACACACCTATGGCGAAGGTCGGCGCATCTTTAAAATGGCACCGCTGCATCACCATTTCGAATTGTTGGGCTGGAGCGAAACCCAGGTTAAAGAACGTTTCTGGCTGATTGCCGTATTGTGCGGGATGCTGGGTGTGGCCTTAGCGCTGGTGTAGCGTTATGCTAGGTAGACACGTAGACAGGTAGATACGTAGACAGGTAAACACGTAGACAGGATATACTACCTATTTACCTGTCTACGTATCTACACGAGGGCCGAGATAGTTGGCAAGTTCGTAGGGGAACTTAGAAAATTTTGAATACTGAACTTTCGTTCACTGGCAAACGAATCGTCATTCTTGGGCTAGCTCGGCAAGGGCTAGCGCTTGCGCGTTTTTTCGTGAGTGAAGGGGCCCAGGTGCTCGTCAGCGACCTGGCGAATGCCGATAAGTTACAAAGTGAACTAAGCGCGCTGGCCGACTTGCCAATTGAGTTAGTCTTGGGCGGCCACCCGTTGACTTTGCTGGACAATTGTGACTTGCTTTGTCTGAGCGGTGGCGTCCCTCCCCAAAGCGACATTGTACAAAGCGCGATTGCGCGTGGCATTTGCCTGAGCAATGACAGCCTCTTGACAATCCAACGGGCGCGCCAACTTGGCCTGGGCCCGATCATTGTGATCACGGGCAGCAGCGGCAAAACCACGACCACCACGTTAGTAGGGCTGATGCTGGCGGAAAGTGGCAAGCGGGTGCATGTTGGCGGCAACATCGGCACGCCCTTGCTGGATCGCATGCATCTGATTGAAAAGGGCGATTGTATTGTCTTGGAATTGAGCAGCTTCCAACTTGAGCTTTTCGATCCAGCGATTGCTTGGGGCGACTTTGAACAGAATGGACCCGATGTGGCGACCATTCTCAATCTCACGCCGAACCATCTAGACCGCCATCCAGCCATGGCAGCCTATGCCGCGGCGAAACTAAATTTATGGCGCCATCTGCCAGAAAACGCGCAAATTGTGGTCAACGCCGATGATCCTGTGACGCAAAGATTAGCACTTAACGCGCCGCAAATGGCGACGCCACTTCCTGCCACCTGGGCGTTAGAAGGGATGTTAGCCGAGCTTCAAGCCCATCTAGCCAACTTACCAACTCCGCCCATCTGTTTCAGTCGGCAAGTTGTGCTTGGGCGTGGCGCTTGGTTGAGGGGTGAGACTCTGGTCTACAACGATCAGGTGATTTGCCAACGCGCAGAAATCCGTTTGCGCGGCGACCATAATGTCAGCAACATGCTGGCCGCGGCTGCGCTCAGCGCGGCGGCCGGGGCTACGGTCGCCGCTATGGGCCGGGTTGCCCGTAGTTTTGGGGGCGTGCCGCACCGTTTGGAAGTAGTATGCGAAGCCGAAGGGGTCACCTGGCTCAATGACAGCATTGCGACCTCGCCCGAACGAGTCGTGGCCGCCTTACGCAGCTTTACGCCTGGCGCGCAGACGTTAGTTTTGCTGGTTGGTGGCAAGGATAAAAATTTACCCTGGGAAACCTTCGCCAATGAGGCATTAGATCGCGTTAATTTCTTGATTGGATTTGGTCACGCCGGATCGATGCTCATCAATCTGGTGCAGGAACGCGCGCGCTACAACAAGCAACAAGCGCCTAATTGCGCCGTTGTCCAGCGCTTAGACGAAGCGGTGGAACTGGCTGCACGCGTTTCGCTGCTCACCCTAGTACCAGTCGGCGCCAATGGTGAAACCATCCGTCAAGCCAGCTCGCCACACAGCCCACACGCGCTGGCCTCACACACGGTTGTTCTGCTATCGCCCGGCGGCACCAGCTATGACGCCTATCGAGATTTTGAAGCGCGCGGCGAACATTTCCGGCAGCTTGTGGCAAAGTGGGCTTCATTCCAGGTGCCAACATGATGACAACCGCAACAAAAATGAGCGCGCAGACCAAGCCAAACCCTAAAACGCAGACCAAGGCGGGCTACGATTGGGGCTTGCTTTCGATTGTCGTTGTGTTACTGGCGCTGGGCTTGGTGATGGTTTTTAGCGCCAGCTTTGCGCGCGGCACGGTCGGTTATCAGGATGCTTATTATTTTGTAGAGCGCCAAATTATCTGGACCATTATTGGGATGGTGATGTTGGTGATTGGCGCGCGCATCCCTTATACCTTTTGGCAACGTTGGAGCATTTTCCTGATGGGGCTGGCATTGCTGGCGCTGATGGCCGTGGTGGTCTTTGGCAGCGAAAAGTTTGGCGCCACCCGCACCTTTTTTGGGGGCAGTGTGCAGCCCGCCGAATTGGCAAAGATCGTCGTCATTATCTACATTAGCGCCTGGCTGGCGAGCAAAGGCAAACGCATTCGTGATGTACGGGTGGGGCTTTTGCCGTTCAGCGTGCTGCTTGGCGCAGTGGCCGTGTTGATTGTAGCGCAACCGGAGATCAGCGCCGCCATCTTAATCGTTGCTACGGCTTCCGTCATGTTCTTTATTGCCGGGGCAGAGCTGAAACAGTTGCTGGTTGTCGGCATCTGTACGGCAGCGACTTTCTGGCTGGTGATCAGCAATAGCAGTTACGCGCAGGGTCGCCTGGATCGCTATCTGGATTCGATCTGGAACCCCATGCAAAGCAATGAATATCAGGTGCAGTTGGGCGTAGAAGCGTTGGCGCGTGGCGGTCCACTGGGCACGGGCATTGGGGATGGCAAAGCGAAATTGCCCGGTTTTCTGCCCCTGAGTTGGAGCGACAATATCTTTGCCGTCGTTGGCGAGGAGATGGGGCTGATTGGTACACTGTTAGTAATCCTACTCTTTGTGCTATTAGCCTACCGCGGCTTGCGCATCGCATTGCGCGCGCCAGACAATTTTGGCATGTTGCTGGCTACGGGCATCACATCTTCGCTGATTTTGCAGGCACTCCTCAACATCGCAGTCATTGTCGCTGCTTCGCCGCCCACGGGGGTCACCTTGCCTTTTATCAGCTATGGCGGCAGTTCGATGGTAACAGCTCTGGCGGCGATTGGGATCCTGCTGAGTGTTGGCCGGTATAGTGGTGAAACCGCTCAACGATCTTCGGAATTAGGAAATTTAACGTATGCGCGTTTTGATTTCGGGTGGCGGAACCGGCGGCCACGTGTATCCCGCCCTAGCCGTCGTAGCCCAGTTGCCACGAGCAGCAGAACCAGCCCAGTGCGGAAACGCCCAAGAAATTGACCTTGCTGCCCCCAATCAGCCGGCACAGCTTGATGCAGAGCGTGTCCAGCCGATTAAAAATACGAACGCCCGCGAACTATTGTGGGTCGGCAGCAATGATGGCATGGAGCAA
Organism: Caldilineales bacterium; assembly: GCA_038225095.1. Lineage (GTDB taxonomy): Bacteria > Chloroflexota > Anaerolineae > Caldilineales > Caldilineaceae > JAPLGZ01. Next base: position 25,718 of record JBBREZ010000015.1, on the reverse strand, counting down.
GCGCTTGTCGAGCAGGCCGGCATCCCATTTCAAGGGATTGATACGGGCAAAGTGCGGGGTGTCAATCCGCTGACGGCGCTGACGAGTGCGGTGAAGATGGTCAGTGGTGTTCGTCAAAGCCTGGCAATCTTGCGTACATTCCAACCCGATGTCTGTTTTGTAACGGGCGGTTATGTCTGTACACCAGTGGCGATTGCTTGTCGGCGGCAAGGCATACCGGTGCTGATCTATCTGCCCGATATGCAGCCCGGTTGGGCCATTCGCTTGCTAAGTCGATTAGCGCAACGGGTGGCCGTCAGCTTTCCTGAAGTGGCTCCCTATTTTGGGGGTGAAGCGCCCCGCGGCAAGGCAGTTGTTACCGGTTATCCGGTGCGCGCTGAATTGGTGCGGGCGGCGGGCGGGGGTATGCTTGATGCCCAGGCCCATGCGCAGAATCGCGCAACGGTACGCACAGAACTGGCTGCGCGTTTGCAACGCCCGCTTGATAAGCTGGGACCAGATAACCGCCCGTTGCCCTTGGTATTGGTGTGGGGCGGAAGCCAGGGATCGCGCAATATTAACCAAGCGACGTGGCGCGCTTTGCCACAACTATTGGCCCAGGCGCACATCCTGCATGTAATTGGCCAACGCGATTGGTTGATGTTGCCGGAATGGTTGCAGCAGCATCCGTTATCGCCTGAACAGGCCGAGCGTTACCATCCGGCGCCTTATTTACACGAAGAGATGATGTTGGCGCTGGTGGCTGCGGATGTGAGTGTGGCTCGTGCTGGGGCGAGCAGTTTGGGCGAATTTCCGGTGGCGCGCTTGCCTGCTGTGCTTGTTCCATTGTTAAGCGTCAACCAGTTGCAAAATGCGCTTTTGCTAGAGCGCCAGGGTGCAGCCGTGATTGTGGCCGACGCCGTGCTAACCCAACAACTAGCGCCCACGTTGTTGGCCTTGGTGCAGGATCAGCCGCAACGAATGGCGATGGAAAATGCCCTGGCCGGCCTGGCGCAGCCGGATGCCGCATTAAAAATTGCCCAGGAACTTTGTCAGCTAGCCGGTAGGAGATCGGACGACTGAAACCAGATGAACGATGATAAGTTAAACGATGTACGTTAAACGTAATTACTCAGACGGAGCGTTATGTTAGGTAGACAGGTAAACAGGTAGCATGCCCTGTGTACGTGTCTACCTGTCTACCTCCGTATGGTCTGGAATCTGTGGTCTAATACGCATGAATGAACAGATTGAAATTCTGGTTACCTTTATTCTTTATCTGGCGTTCTTCGGCTGGATTGGCTGGACGCGCGGGCGCAAACGCGAAGGTTTTACGTTGGCGGTAGCTTTTATTTCGTGGGTATTGCTCCAGGCGTTTAGTAGCGTTTTTATCAGCCTGGCCAATTTGGGCAAGAAATTCTTTTACTTGGCGAAAGCCGGTGGTCTGAGTTCAAATTCCGACACCCAAAACGCCGCGATTGCCACGCTCAAAGGTGTCCCGCCGCTCATCACCGCCGAGAACGCATCAGGGTTTTTATTTGTCCTGTGGGTTTTTATTTTAATCTTGGCCTACGTGCTCAGCAGCAAAGATTGGCTGGGGAAAAATAACAAAATGGATGGATGGGCCGTGCTGTTTGGTCTTGGCAGTGGTTTACTTTATGCAACCGTCTTGCTTCCACGGTTGATTGCACTGGTGGTGCCCGGCGATACAACATCAACCCAGGCCATCCGCTCAAGCAGTGCCTTGAACGTACTCGGCACCACCCTGACCTTGCTGCGCACGGGTTTAGTGAATGTATGGCAATTGATCAGGCCACAGGCGTCTTTGGTGATTTTAATTACTTTAACACTTTTGTTGGTGATCGCGGCCAGCACGCTAAACCGGAGTAATGCCAAGAAGGCGTAAACAAAGTTATTATTCGCTCGTTCAAGCTGTCATTTTGCAATACTGATAAAGGTTAAGGCGTAGATGGGTCCAATTGAAGTAGTTTATAGCACAATTGCCATCATGATCGGGCTAGTTGGAGTGGCGCGTGGCTATGCCAGAGAGTTGGGCAACACGTTAGTCATTATGGCGGCGATTTTTTTATTGACGTTCCAAGAAGCCTTGATCCTCAATCTGTTCAGCAGGACAGGCCAGCGGCTCTTTAACATTGCGGGCGATCAAACCGACTTGTTAAACTTCTTTTTGAGCACGGCCTTTACGCTGATCTTTATCAGCATCGTCTTTGCCAGTTATTCAGGCCGGGTTTTCGCCTTTGCCGCCTTTGGTGGCCGACCAGCCCCACCACCGCACGGCGTGCTCATTAGCTTGCTGGTGGGTCTGCTCAACGGCTATCTGATTGCCGGCACCCTTTGGTATTACCAGGATAAATTTAATTATCCTTTACAGCGCTTTGGGTTGATCAAGCTCCCGTTGACGGCGACCGGTGAAGCAATAGTCGCTTTGCTGCCCCAAAAAGTCTTTGATTCACCCGTTTATTGGATGGTGCCGGTGGCCGTGCTGCTCATTTTCTTGGTAAAAGGCTAATATCGATCTGAATCAATCGGTTGAGACAGGTTAGCCCCTGTTAAAAATCAAGCCCGATCTTACTTTATTATCGAACACTTAATTTTGTCATGACACTGCAAATCGTTGCAACCACAACCCAATCCTGGCAAGCCCGCCTTGCCGCCCAAGATGCCACGCTGCGCATTCATCTGCTTGGCATTGGCGGTGCGGGCTTGAGCGCAATTGCCCAATTGTTGGTTGAAATGAATTTTCAGGTGAGCGGCAGTGATCGACAGCTCAACGCGAACATGCAACGGCTCGCCACGCTTGGCGTCACCATTTTCGCAGAACAAACCGCGGCTAATTTGACGAGGGATCAAGCCACGCAACAGCCGGATGTCGTGTTGATTAGTAGCGCGATTGGCGCTGACAATTCAGAACAGCAGGCGGCGGAACGCTTACACATTCCCGTGGTAAAACGTTCTGAATTTCTGCCCGTACTGCTCGCCAACCGTCAATTGATCGCGGTGGCAGGTACGGCTGGGAAGAGTACGACCACGGCGCTGATCGTCAAGGTGCTGCGCGAGGCCGGTATAGAAGCCGGTTATATTATCGGCACAGATTTACCCGGCTATGGTAACGCCGCTGCGGGCAAGCACCGTTGTTTTGTGCTCGAAGCCGATGAATATGACCGGATGTTTTTGGGGTTTAGCCCCAGCGTCGCCATTATCACCAATGTCGAATGGGATCATCCCGACTGTTATCCGACGCCGGCCAGCTTTCGCCATGCTTTTAGGCAATTTATTGATTCAGTCCGCCGTGACGGCCTTGTGATTTCCTGTGCCGACGATCCTGGCGCCGAGCAGTTGCGCCTTTATCAACAAACGCGTGGCCCACAGTGGATCACGTACGGCACAGGCGAGCAAGCCAATTGGCGCGCCGTGCAGGTTACGGCCATCGTCGGCGCTGGTTATCAAGCTGAACTTGAGTGGCAACAGACACCCAAAGGCACACTGACCCTCCAAGTGCCCGGCCTGCATAATTTGCGCAATGCACTGGCGGCGATTGCGGTTGCTCAGTGGGTTGCGCTGCCTTTGCCAACTGTGCTGGCTAGCCTCCAGCATTTCGGCGGGACAGCCCGGCGCTTTGAGTATAAAGGCGAAGCGCAAGGCGTTACGGTGATTGATGACTACGCGCATCATCCGGTAAAAATTGCCGCCACCTTAGCCGCCGCGCGCAAACGGTACCCACAACGACGCATTTGGGCGATCTTTCAGCCGCACACCTACAGCCGGACGAAGCATTTATTACAGGAAATGGCGGACAGTTTTGGCGATGCGGATCAGGTGCTCGTCACCGATATTTACGCCGCCCGCGAACAGGACGATGGCAGCCTATCAGCGTTGGATGTCGTCACGGCTAGTTCGCATTTACACATGCAGTATATTAGCGGGTTGGCTCCTACCGCCGCCTATCTGGCCGCAGAGGTGCAAGCAGGCGATGTAGTGATCACGATGGGGGCGGGCGACAGCGACAAGATTGGTGCCATGTTGTTAGAGAAGTTAAAGAGTGATAAGTGAGATTATACTTGCTCGCGTTCCGCACGCCGGGCACCCGCTGGGCGCGTGGGAACGCAGGCCTGACGCTCTGCGTCGAGTGGCGCAAACGACAGAAGAAACGCGCAACAGCAGGGACGCGGTCGGATGTACTCATGCGCGGCGTCCAGAGGGTTCCCGGTCGTAACGAGGAGTAGAAGTTGAGACATGAAAAGTGATGAGTGAGTTACGACCGAGTTTTTCACACATCACGCATCACCTAACTATTCGTCCACAAACGATTCAGGCATAACTATGCTTCTGGTTAAAGAATGCGATTTTACGATACCCGCTACGCTTGGCATTCAGATTCGCCAACAGGTGAGTCTGGCACCGTTGACAACGATGAAGGTAGGTGGCCCGGCAGAATATTTTGCCACGGTGAACAACACGGATCAGTTGTTGAAACTGGTGCGTTGGGCGCGGCAAGTTGCGTTGCCCTATTTCATCCTGGGTGGCGGCAGCAACATTTTGATCAGCGATCGGGGTATTCGCGGGCTGGTGATTTACAACCGTTGCCGTCAGGTGCGGTTGGATGCCGCGCCGATTCGCTGTATTGGTTCATCCGATGAGCGCCCGTATCTGTTTGCCGAGAGTGGCGCAGCGATGGCCGGCGTGGCACGCACCAGTGTCCGCGCCGGGTTGACGGGGCTGGAATGGGCGGTCAGCGTGCCGGGCACCGTTGGCGGCGCGGTAGTGGGCAATGCCGGCGCGCATGGTGGTGAAGTCAAAGATACGTTAGAAAACGCCCTGCTGTTAGACGAAAACGGTGATGTACAAGAATATAGTGCATTTGATTTTCACTATGCCTATCGCGATAGTATACTTAAGCAACTCCGACCTCTGCAAGCCGCACTGAAGCCTGTCGTACTGAGCGCAAACTTCCGCCTCAACAGCGGTGGACAAGTAGAAATAAATGCGCGCGCCGAGCAATTTCTTCATCACCGCCGCCAGACTCAGCCCGTAGAACCTAGCCTAGGCAGTACGTTTGTCAATCCACCCAGCGACCATGCTGGCCGCTTGATTGAAGCAGCCGGTTTGAAAGGCGCACGCATCGGTGGGGCAGAAGTCAGCCAGCTACACGCTAATTTTATTGTCAATCCGGGCGGTGTCGGCGCGGCTTCGGCGCAGGATGTGCTTCACTTGATTGAACATATCCAAATGGTGGTTGAAGAACGCTTTAGCATAAAACTAGCGCGCGAAGTCCAGTTGGTCGGCGACTGGGCGGCGTAGGCAATAGAACAACAGTAAGCGAGGTACGGTATAGGCATGCATAGCACCTTATCTCATCCCATAACCTGAAGATTGGATTAAACATGCTTCACAAACAACTTCGCGTCGGCGTGCTTTTTGGCGGACGCAGCAGTGAACATGAAGTTTCGCTGGCCAGCGCCCGCAATGTGATCGATGCCTTGCACAAGGCCGGCCATACGGTCGTCCCAATTGGGATCACACCCCAAGGACGTTGGTTGACCATGGGCGATCCGCTAGCGCGTCTGACTGGGGAAGCAGCTACGCCAGTCACGGTCAACGGCGAAAACGACCGTCTAGAGGCCTGGGCACTGTTGCCACAGGCGAGCCAAGATGCGCCCTTGCCAATAATCGATGTCATTTTTCCTGTGCTGCATGGCCCGCACGGCGAAGATGGCACAGTGCAAGGGCTGTTGGAATTGGCGAATTTGCCCTATGTCGGCAGCGGCGTGCTGGGCAGCGCCGTTTCCATGGATAAGGCAATTGCTAAACAGCTTTTCGCCCAAGCCAACATCCGCCAGACACCGTTTACCGTAGTCATGCGCAAAAATTGGCAACGCGATCCGGACAGTGCCATCAGCGCGCTGGAACAGCAATTTGTCTATCCAATCTTTGTCAAACCAGCGAATTTGGGCAGCAGCGTCGGCGTGAGCAAGGCGCATCAGCGCGACGAACTGGTCACCGCTTTGCACCTAGCCTGTCGTTATGACCGCAAGCTTTTGGTCGAAGCGTCCGTGCCCAACGCCCGTGAAATCGAAGTCAGCGTCTTGGGCAATGATGATATTTTGGTGAGCGTGCCCGGCGAAATTGTGCCAGGCCATGAATTCTATGACTATGAAGCTAAATATCTGGACAATTCCAGCCAACTGTTGATTCCAGCGCCGCTTGCGCCAGATTTAGTGGCGCAAGTCCAACAGATGGCGCGCCAAGCCTATCAGGTGGCCGATTGCAGCGGGCTGGCGCGCATCGATTTTCTATTGGATGACGGAGACAAAACGCTCTATCTGAATGAAATCAACACAATGCCCGGTTTTACACGGATTAGCATGTATCCCAAGTTGTGGGAAGCCAGCGGCCTCAGCTATCCAGATCTAGTCAATCGCTTGCTCGAATTGGCCCTGGAACGTCACGAAGATCGGCTGCAAAATTGTACGACGCGCGAGGCATAAGCGTTCAAACATGGCACAGGCAACCAAAGCACGACCGACCAAACGAAATGCGCTCACGAATGTGGCTTTAGCCAATGATACGCGCGCAGTTGATACGCGCATGGGGCCGCGCAACCGGCCCAGCCCGAACACGCCGGCCCGGCGCAAACGCCAGCTCACGCAACGGGTAAAGCGCTTTGAGACAACTTTGTCCATTCTGCCGGCCAAGCTCAAACAGTGGCAAAGCAACCGATCCATGCCAAGCCTGGCGCAATTGGGGTTTAGCGGTTGGCGGCTTAGTAAAGTGCTCAGTTTATGGCTGCTCGGTTGTGCCATCGGCGGCGTCGTTTGGGTGCATACGGATAACCGTTGGTTTATCTACCGGGAAAATGTTCAGTTTAACAACTTACATTATCTGGATGCAAACCAACTATATGAAGCCAGCGGCCTCGATAGTTGGAACATTTTCTGGCTGCAACCAGCGTCCATTCGGCAACATTTGTTGGCTCTGCCCTATGTGGCTGATGCCCAGGTGCAAGCCAGCCTGCTGGGCGGCGTGGCGGTTACCATCCAAGAAGCACAGCCGGTTGCGTTATGGCTTACAAATCAAGGCACCTTGTGGTTGATGGCCGATGGGACGGCTTTACCAGCGCTGGACAAAAATCGCGAAAACATCTTGAAGATTGTTGATAACACGCAGGAAGCCAAAACATTGGACACACGCAAAGGACTGGCCATCGATCAGAACGTCTTGAAGAGCGCCCTGCTGATTAAGCAGCAATTGCCCGAAATTGCGCAACTGAGTTTTAACAAAGATTATGGCCTGAATTTTCATCTGCCGAGTAGCAGCGCTTGGGTATACTGGGGCGACGGAATTAGCGCCGAGACGAAATTTGCCAATTTGATCGCCATTCAAACGTTAATTCAAACCGGCAAACAACAACCGCAGGTCATTGATGTGCGTTTTGAACGGCCTTACATGCATTAGACATTATGCGGCTTAAGCAGTCACCACTGATAGACAAGTAGACAGGTATATAGGTAGACAGGTAGCATCACCTGTCTACCCAGCTCTGTTAATCCAGATAATGTCGATTAAATCACCCGTCATTAGACGATTACGCAATCCGTAACATAACGAGGTTTACCGTGCAAGAGACCATTTCCGCGATTGATATTGGCACAACCAAAATCTGCGCACTAACCGCTGAAGTAACACATGACAGTTTAGGCAATATGTCCTTACGTATTTTAGGCGAAGGTCAGGCTAAAAGTCGCGGCATTCGCCGCGGTGTCGTCATGAACGTGCCCGAAGTGACCGCCGCAGTAGCCGAAGCCGTCGAAAAGTGCGAACGCGAGATGGGCCAACAAATCGTCAATGCCTATGTTGGCATTGCTGGCAGCCATATTGGCACGCTCAATAGTAAAGGCGTCAGCCCCGTAGACCGCCGCCATGGCGTCACCGGCCAAGATATGCAGCGCGCCCTGGAAGGCGCGCGCGCGGTGGCGTTGCCGCAAAATCAGGAAGTGATCCACACGATTGCCCGACAATGGACCGTGGACGGCCAAAGTGGCGTGCAACACCCGGTTGGGATGAGCGCCTATCGCTTGGAAGTGGATGCGCATATTGTCACGGGCAGCAGCACTGCGATTAATAATCTGGTGCAGTGTGTGGTGGCACATGGGATCGACATTGATGAGTTGGTGCTGGAGCCTTTAGCCAGCAACGAAGCTGTCTTAAAGCCAGAAGAGCGCCGCATGGGGGTAGCGGTGGTGGACATTGGCGGTGGCACTACCGACCTGGCGATATTTCGCGAGGACGGTCTCTGTCATACCGTTATTTTAGATATGGGCGGCAATCATCTTACCAACGATCTGGGCAATGTTTTACATGCACCGTTTGAAACGGCCGAAGAATTAAAACTGCGCTATGGCACCGTTTTGCCCGACCGCGTGGCCGAGGATGAGAAAGTGTGGGCCAATGTCTTCGGCGAAAAAGCAGAGCGCAGTTTCAGCCGTCGTTTCATCGCCGAAATTTTGGAAGCGCGCGCCGTCGAAATGCTGGAAATTATTCATAAGAAATTAGAAGCCAGCGGCTACTTTGAACAATTACCGGCTGGCATTGTCTTTACCGGTGGTTCTAGCCAGTTGCCCGGCCTGAGCGAGCTCAGCCGCGGCATTTTAGGGATGCCCACCCGGATTGGGATGCCGGCGGCCCACCTGCCACTGACAGGACTCAGCCGCAACTTGCAATCGCCGACCTATGCGACGAGCATTGGCTTGTTGCTGTGGGGGCTACACGAAGACGCCCGCGCTGTTCATCGCCGCTTCGCCGCCGAATCTAGCAGTAACGGCGTCGATTGGGCCGGACAGACCATGCGTTGGCTAAAAAATCTTTTGCCAGGATGAAACGATTGACGATTGACGATTGACGAAGTGACTTCGTTAACAAGATAACCTCGTCAATCGTAGATCAAGAATCGTCAATCAAAATTGCTCTTATAACTAACTAGTGTGTTGTCAAGGCTAATTTGAGTAGTTCGTCGTGACGACTTTAGTCGGTGTGCGACCAAGAACAACTAAAGTCGTCACGACAAGTCATCTATCATTTCATGCTTGACAACACACTAGTACGACAACGTTACATTAGAATGCGCCAAATCGCTTCTGCTGCAAGTACGGCATGACAAACCTGCGATTTGCACCTAATTTTCAAGAGAAACGATGCTAGTGGGTTAGTCACCATTTTGCCGTTCAAATGTTGGCGCAAAATGGCCTAAAACTGGGTCACTACTACTGGTCGCTAATTTAACGTTGTCGTAATAGACTGTTCCGCTTCGTTTTATTTATTTTTTTTGATTTGATAAGGAGTTTTTATATGACCCGTAAAAATGCAACGCCGCCCTATGTAGAAAATTTCGCCCAGATCAAAGTGGTTGGGGTGGGTGGCGGTGGCCAAAACGCCGTTAACCGCATGATCGAAGAAGGCATTCAGGGTGTCGAATTTATTGCCGTCAACACGGATTCACAAGCACTCATGTTATCCAACGCACCTCAACGGCTGCGGATTGGCGAAAAATTGACCCAAGGACTAGGCTCTGGTGGTAATCCAGAAATCGGCCAACGTGCGGCTGAGGAAAGCCGTGAAGAAATTCAAGAGATGGTCAAAGGTTCGGATATGGTCTTTGTGACCGCCGGCATGGGCGGCGGCACCGGATCCGGCGCTGCGCCGGTGATTGCCAACATTGCCCGCGATCTGGGTGCTTTGACGATTGGCGTCGTGACGAAGCCGTTTACGTTTGAGGGCAGCCATCGCCGCCGTACGGCAGAAAGCGCGATGGCCGAATTGGGGCGCAACGTCGATACGCTGATTGCGATTCCCAACGACCGTCTGTTGCAAGTGGTAGACAAAAAGGCCAGCATCAATCAGGCTTTCCGCTCGGCCGATGATGTGTTGCGCCAAGGTATTCAAGGGATCAGCGAATTGATTACGATTCCTGGTTTGATCAATTTGGACTTTGCCGATGTGCGCGCCGTCATGATCGAAGGCGGCGCGGCCTTGATGGCCATTGGACGCGGCGGCGGCGAGAATCGCGCCAAGGATGCGGCCAACCAGGCCATCCATAGCGCGCTGCTTGATGTCTCGATCGACGGCGCACGCTCGATCCTGTTCAACATCCGTGGTGGCGACGATCTGAGTCTCTTTGAAGTCAACGAGGCCGCTGAAATCATTCGTGCCAATACGCATCCCGAATCGCAGATCATCTTTGGCGCCGTCATCGATCCTTCGATGAAGGATGAGGTACAGATTACGGTCATTGCCACCGGTTTCGACAAGCCCAAGCCCGTAGAACAGGCGAACACGTACAGCAATCAACGCCCCTACGAATCACGCCCGACCAGCGGACGCGCCGAGCCGCCGCCCAAGCCTAACCCAGATTATACCGTACGCACGTTCGACCGTGAGGATTTGGACATTCCAGCTTTTCTCCGGCGTAACCGCAGCAACGGTCGCTAGACTGCCGCTCGCCAACAATTTTAGCACCATTTCAACGATTTTTAACCCTACTATCCGTTATTATGGGCCAGGCTAATCCATAATAACGGGTATAATTTTGCCTTCTTTTTGGCGCTTATTTGCCCCACTCGCCTTTTTCCTTACAAACCTCAATTTCTCATCCATTAAACTTTTGAACCGCACTAATCTCCAAGCGTATATCACTCTAAATTTGCCTTGTAGAACAAGCGTTTTGTATTTGCCAGCCTTTAAGACCTATGCTATACTTCCATCCCACAAGCTATATGTAGTGGTCTACATAACTAAAAACACAATATATAGGCTTATATACAAATTTTGGATATAGATTCAGGTATAGGTATTGCTATGGAATGCCCCCATTGCGGCCACACCCAACATAAAGTGATCGATACGCGTGATGCGGGCGATGCTATCCGTCGGCGCCGCCAGTGTGAACAATGCAAACAACGCTTTACGACCTATGAACATGTAGCTGCCAATTTGCTGGTCACCAAAAGTGATGGTCGGCGCGAACCTTTTGATCGGCAGAAGTTGCAATCTGGCATCCAAGTGGCCGCTGCCAAACGACCGATCAGCAGCGACACGATTGAGCATGTGGTCAGCCAGATCGTGGAAGCATTACAAGGTATGGGCCGCTCCGAAGTCGCCAGCACCGTGATCGGCAACATGGTATTGGACCATCTAGCCCAGCTTGATCAGGTGGCCTATATTCGGTTTGCCAGCGTCTATCTCAACATGAACGATGTGGCCGAGCTACGCACCGAAATTGATCGGCTCATGGGGCGTTAATTAGTCTAGTGAAGAAATCATCATTGCAGTCGACTTTTGTTTATAAACAAAGAATTTGTAAACAAAAGTGGGTGGCAATGTTGCTGCCTAATCTAAAGAAAGGAGAAAAACACAATGTCGAAAAAAACGACACCGCTGAGACCAGGCAGTCCAACACCTGCATCGGGTCAGTATGAATTAGTGGGACCAAAAGGTGGAAAGCCGGGCAATGAAATTACGGCTATTGAAGGTAAACCATTGCCCCCTACGCCTAAACCTGGTCAAGGCTATGTGCTTGTCGATCCGACAAAGCACAAAAAATAGGTTCCTAGGCAGAACTTAGGAACCTATTGCACATACATTAGAAGCTACGCCGGCAAGCTGGATTCTAACGTATGTGTTACAAGGAAAGCAGGGTTAGACTTACGTCTAATCCTGCTACTCTTTGCTCATAGAGAGTGAGACCCTCTTATGATAGAGCTCAGGCATAGGGTAGCATAATTACCCCATGCCTGTCAATTTGGTTTTTGGCTAAGCAAACTAGGGTATTCCCAAGACATATTGTATAGCTGAAACCAATCTTTTACTACCATGGGAGGAGTATATGAACGGTCAAGTCCAAAGTGTGGTTCCTACCACAGGTGAAATTCCTAAGTCTGAAGAAATTTTAAAGCGGCCTTATACCGTCATCGAAAATGTCAAGGGGCAACGTATCCCACTCACCCCCCCCCATTACGTGGACGATGCAAAGATCAATCTACCGGCCAACGCCGTCAAGGTGTTGGAAAAACGTTATCTGCGGCGTGATTTGGATGGCTCGTTGCTCGAAACGCCAGCCGGCATGTTCTATCGCCTCGCCTATCACATTGCGCAAGTCGAGAAGCAGCATAACGGTGACGCCGAGGCCACGGCGCGAGTCTTTTATGATCTGCTCACCGAGCGGCGCTTTTATCCCAACAGTCCTACCTTCACCGGCGCCGGCACGCCATTGGGGCAACTGGCCGCGTGTTTTGTTTTACCGATCGAAGATGATATGGGCAAAACCAGTGACGGCATCTTTAGCACCTTACGTGTGGCCGCCTTGATCCAGCAAACGGGCGGCGGCAATGGTTTTTCGTTCAGCCGCTTACGCCCCAAAAATGACATTGTCCACACCTCATCCGGCCGCGCCACGGGGCCCGTTGGTTTTTTGCGCGTCTACGATCAGGCGTTTGGCGAGATCGCGCAAGGCGGCTCGCGACGTGGGGCCAATATGGGTGTGCTGCGCATCGACCACCCAGACATCGAAGAATTCATCACCTGCAAAGCCGAAGAAGGCACGGTCTCGAACTTCAATATTTCCGTAGCGATCACCGACGAGTTTATGCGCTGTGTCAAAGAGGATGACGATTTCGCCTTGCGCAACCCACGCGACGGCAAGGTATGGAAAACCGTACGCGCCCGCGAACTTTTCAACAAGATCGTTAAATATGCCCATCATAACGGTGAACCCGGCATTCTCTTTATTGACGCGGCCAACCGCAGCAATCCGGTTCCACATTTGTATGATTTAGAAGCGACAAACCCTTGCATTACGGGCGATACATTAGTTTACACTGCTGCCGGTTTGCGGCGAGTCAAAGACTTGTACAACGAACAATCGCCGACTAACGTGGTGCTGGATAGCCGATTTGGTGAACAAACATTATATAGCCCTATTTCTTCTCCGGTCTTTCTCACAGGGGAAAAGCAAGTCTATCAAGTGAAGACGAAAGAAGGATATGCTTTAAAGGCAACGGGCAATCATCAGGTGATGACAAGCAAAGGTTGGTTGTCAATTGATGAAATGAAAGCAGGCAACAAAGTTCATATCCTAAATCGCAAAGGTGGCTTTGGGGCTTATGGCTCGCTTGGCGAAGGCCGCGTACTTGGGTGGCTTTTTGGGGACGGTACATTCAACATTGCAAACGGCGCTGGATTGATGTTCTTTGGAGAAGAACAAGAGATCGCCCCGATGTTTGCAGACTATGTCAATGATATGTTGGCCGATCACAAACATAAAAACATGAGTTTATCTCGTGTATACGAATCCAATCCGACCAGAATTGCCAGCAGAGAAGAAACAAGAATCGCTTCTATTCGACTTCGTGACTATCTCGAAAAGTTAAACATCACGAATAAGGATGTTTGCCCCGAAGTTGTCTATGTCGGTACGGAGGAAATGCAGCAAGGATTCTTGCAGGGTTTATTCTCGGCTGATGGTACTGTGCTGGATAATATTGATAAGGGTGTATCCGTTCGCCTTTGGTCAAACAATGAAAATATTTTGGAGGCTGCGCAAAAGCTTCTACTTAATTTCGGGATTGCCAGCAAGATCGCCAGAAATCGAACTCCTGCCCGCATGAAAGCAATGCGGGATGGAAAGGGAGGGTATAAGGAATATCAAACAAAATCCGGTCATGAGTTGATTATCTCTAAAGACAGCCTGATCATGTTTCAGTCAGAAATTGGCTTTGTCGTTCCAGCTAAAAGTAAAAAACTGGAACTTGCCTTATCGAATTATGGCGCTCGTGGGCCATATGCCGAATACTTTGTGGCGACTGTTGCATCAATTACACCGATGGGTTTTGAGCTAGTCTATGATTTACACGAGCCGTTGACTCATTCCTTTATTGCTGACGGGATCGTAGTTCATAATTGCGGCGAACAATGGCTTGGGCCATACGAGAACTGTTGCTTAGGTTCGATCAACCTGGCTGTCCATGTCGCTTATGACGCCGACGGCAAACCGCAGGTCGATTGGGATTTGTTGCGCCGTTCAACCTACGAAAGCACCTGTTTCTTAGACAACGTGGTGACCGCTAACGGCTATGTGCCGGCGATCCCAGAAGTAGCGGCGGCGGCCTATCGCGCCCGCCGCATTGGCTTGGGCATCATGGGGTTGGGCGATTTGATGTACCACATGGGCATTCGTTATGGCAGCGAAGAAGGCCAAGAATTCGCGGCGCAGATCATGGAGTTTGTCCGCTTCCACTGCATGGAGCAGAGCATTAAACTAGCAAAGGAACGCGGTCCATTCTTGGGCTTTGATGGCAGCATTTATGATCCCAAGCAGGCCGGTGGCATGAAGTGGCAACCGCCCCAACCCGCAGCGCCCTTTACCCACGATTGGCGCCGTTCGGCCCTGAGCTGGCCACAGATCGTCAAAGATATTGAGCAATACGGCATTCGCAACGCCGCCCAAACCACGGTGGCGCCGACCGGTACGAGTGCCACCGTCTGCGGCTGCGAAGGTTATGGCTGCGAACCAGTCTTTGCGCTCGGTTATACCCGTCATTTTAAGGACGGGGATAAAGATGTCGAGTTGGTTTATACCAGCCCACTCTTTGAACAGGCGCTGAATGCGACGACGTTGAGTGAAACTAAGCAACAGGCGACCAAGCAACAGGTTGCCACCTATGGCACCTGCCAGGATATTGCCGATCTGCCCGCCGATCTGCGCCGTACTTTTGTTGTGAGTAATGACATTACGGCGGAAGAACATGTGCGGATGCAGGCGGCGATTCAAGCGTTTGTTGATAATTCGATTTCAAAGACCTGTAATTTCCCCGAAGGCGCCACCGAAGAAGATGTCGCCAAGGCATATCTGTTAGCCTGGGAATTGGGCTGCAAAGGCTTAACGGTTTACGTTACCGGCAGTCGGCAGCAGGTGGTGTTGGAGACCAAGGCGACTAAGCAGAAAAAGGACGATGAGCAGCCGCAATTGACGCCAACACTGAATGGGCATAGGCCAGAGAAGATCAATGGTGATAGCAATGAAACGGGTGGCTATCAGAATGGCGCCGTGAGTGCTACAGCGGTAGCGGCCGATGTGAAGCCGATTGTGGTCAAACGCCCGCGCCCCAACCGGCTGAAAGGCGCCACTTATCGCAAGGAAACCCCACTGGGCAAAGCCTACATTACAGTGAACAGTGACGAACGCAACGAGCCGTTCGAAGTCTTCCTGAATGTCGGCAAGGCTGGCAGCGAAGTCAGCGCCGTCAGCGAGGCGATCGGGCGGCTGATCAGCTTGGTGCTACGCATGCCGGGCACCCTACCGCCCAGCGAACGTTTGCGCTGGGTGACGGACGAAATTGCCGACATTGGCGGCGGCCGCCCGATGGGCTTTGGCGCAAAACGGGTGCGTAGCTTGCCCGACGGCATCGCTCAGGTATTGGCCGAGTATCTCAGCGATTTGCCGCCAGGGCGCGACGAGTTGCAGGCCGAACAACTAGCCTTGCCAATTACCCAACGGCCCATCGGTGACATATGCCCAGAGTGCGGCGAAGCCACCTTGCTCAATATTGAGGGTTGCCGCAAGTGCCAAACGTGTGGTTATAGTGAGTGCTAAGGCGCATTCTGAATAGTAAGCTTGATAGTAGTAACAACTTTAGTCTTGGTTAACATCGGATTGCTAAGGTTGTTACTACGCTCTATTTTCAAACACTTCTAAATTATTATTCAGGTAGGTGCAATTGTGGCTTTGCAAGTAAGCGTAATCGAATCGGAATCCTATAGACGCGCAGCAGAAAACTATGGAAATCCGCAGTTGATGGATGAGATAAAGCAAAGTTTTGATATTGTGTTAGCACACAATCCATATTATGGGGAGAGTGTTTTAGGGTTTAGCAACCTTTATTCGTTTAAAACAGTCGAGTATTATCCACGGGCACCGGCTTTTCGAGTTCTGTATAAATACGATCCTGAAGACGATCTGAACCACGTTGAATTGCTCAATCTTGAACTTATTACTCGGTCTTCAAGTGCAATATACTGGTAGAAACAATAAGAGTCTGACTCATTGCCAGACTCTTATTGTAATTTTGTTTTCTGTTAAGTTTCAAAATGCTCGCATAAATCGTTTTGCCAGAACTGTATTAAAATTATTAACTCAATCTAGCAGCAAAAGGCATATATAAAATGCTTTCCTCACCCCTATCCACAAAGGGAGAAACATTCATACCATCCCTACACTTATGCCAAATTTAACTGTCTAGCCGTATTTTGTGCCCACTCCATATCCTCCATGTTTAGCGGTTGTTTTTCCCACAAATACACAGCAGAATAAGGAATTTCCTCTCCTTGTTTTGTGTACCTCCAGCCTGGAATATTGTGAGACCAGTTACTAATCTCAGTATTGCTCATGCGTTTAAAGGACTCTAGCGTGTCCCGACATAAATCCATTTCTATCTCACTAAACAGAGACAAATCAGGTTCGGTATTGGCCACAGGTCGTTTTTTAACACCTATATAAGTTTCTTCTTCAATCATAGTAAGTTTATGAGCACGAATCAACTCATCTCTTATCGGTAAAAATTGTTCAGGCTTGGGTGTTGGCCCTTGCTCCTGATGAATATAGGTTGCACCCGTAATAGAACGGCCTAAATGTCCATAGGCTGTAAAATCAGCAGCAAAAAGCAGTTTATTCAACTTGGTTGATCCAAACAGGCGGTCATCTTGACTGTGTCTGGCAAAAAACAGAATTAATTCTGCAAGTTTATCTTTGTTAAATATTTGCATAGTAATTCTTCCTCTCTTAAGTATGAGAATTGTGGATTAATTACCTTATCATCGGAGAAGAATATTGTCAATAGCCAAATTTATTAGGTAAAACCCAACTATCCCAATATATTCCAGGTGTACGCTACAACATTATAGTATTCCTCAAACATGAGAAATACTACGTGGCTATATATCATATGTGGCATACCCTTAAAATCCCAACCTTGTCAGATCACCTCTCGAATAAATCTTTTCACTCTATCTATTTTCTATAGCAAAATACCATAAAGATGCAGACAGATAAAGCCAAGGAAGCCCAACGAAGTCAACATATTGATGCGCATCACGCGGTGATAGTTGGCGAGGACATGCGCGTTATCAAAGACCGAAGCCCAGCGCAGAATCGCGACCAATAAAACCACGTAAAAGGAAGCGACAAGCAGCGCGTTCAGCGGGCCAAGCAACTGGGCAATCACGCCAACCAATAACGCAGCCGCAACGGTCTGCACGATCACGGCAAAGATAAACACACGCCGCGGGCCAATCCAGGCTGCAAAGGTCAAATCGCCCCGCGCTACATCTTCGTCGATCTGATAGATTTGGGTTAATGGATAAAAGCCAACCGTAATCAACGTGGCGGACACGATGGCCAGCCATTGCAAGGGTGAAATCGCTGTCACAGTTGGATTAGCCGTCACCCACCCCCCAAGCGCAGGCAGAATACCTTGTCCGATGCCAATCGCCAGAATGCTACCCAGCGGCTTGCCTTTTAAGCGCGGGATCGGATAGGAATAAGCCGCAAATACAAAAAAATCGATCAGATAAATGAGGGCAAAAGGCCAGTTGACCAGCAACGCCAGTGCGAAACCAATCCCCTGGACGATCAGCGAAAAAGGCAACAACGCAGGATCGACGGGCGGCGGTTTAGCCAATCCGCCCACCGGTCCTTCGTCGCGGTCGTAGTAGGAATTGAAAGCAGTCGTTCCGCCGTAGAGAAAGAGATGAAACGCCAGGAACGCTAGCCAGAACTTTAAGTCGGGCCGCAACGCCTGTTCACGGGCCGCGAGAAAATAACCCCACAAGAAAATCGGCGCCAACAACAGTTGGAAGTGTAGCCGCAGGTGAATGAGCAGATGGCGAACAATGGCAAGAGAATTATGGCTTTTGTCCACGGCCAAAGATCCCAAATCCGCCAAGGGTTACCTCCGTCTGAATCGCATGAAAGCCAGCTTCCGTCAGTGCAGTTTGCAGGCGCTGGGGCGAAAATCGGCGGTGCAACCAACTATAAATGCGCCACAAGCTAAGTGATATTTGTAACCCGGCCCAAGGCTGGCTCACTAACCAACGCCAATCCCCCGCACCGGCATGGGGTTCCAAAAAGGCAACATAACCGCCCGGCCGCAACACTCGATAGGCTTCCGCCAGCACCCCGGTATAATCCGGCAACAAATAGAGAAAACTATGCCCCGTCACCACGTCCACGGAACTATCGGCCAGGGGCAGATGGAGCGCATTCCCGCGCACCGGCGCCAAGCGTTGCCGCGACCAGCCAGCCGCCACTCGCTGCCGATCGGCAAGGGCAAGCATTTGTGACGCCAGGTCAAAGGCTATAAAGCAGGCCGCCGGCCGTTGTTCGCCCATTGCCAACGCGGAATTACCCGGTCCCGCCCCCAAATCAAGCACCCAAAATTTGTCAGCCTGCACCGGTACAGCTTCCAGTAAGCGCGCACTATTCGCATGCCAACTGGGGTTGCCGGTCATCCAGGCGTATCCCCAAGCACCAAAGTCAAAAATCAGCGCGTTATGCAGTAGTTGACGACCCAAGCGGCGCACCCAGTGCAGAGGCACGGCGTCAACGGCTGGTGAAGCATCAGTTACAAAGTCTATCATGGGCAAATTCTGCTTACTTGAGTGAATCGCATTGCGTTATCGACAGTTACTATAACCAAAGCGGCACGACGGTTGTCGTGGGATAGCTTCCAGAAGTAACGATAGAAATTTATTTATCTATCCTTACTGTATCGCTTAGTAAATTCGTATACCCTGATATAGAGCCAGCTACAGCTTAGATACATCTTCTGCTCATTCAGGATAACGCCTCTCCTGAGCAGCCTCTTGCACGCACCAATAACTGGTGAAAGCTCACAGTTTCGCCTGACTATCTATGTTACTGTGCCTACTACCGTTGGTTGTGGTTGGTGAATTTATCCACAATTTCATCGATGTGGTCCTACCTAACCAAGCCAACTAGAAAAATTCGCTCGCTTACATCGTCTTGAAAAGGAAATCTGGGTGAACTGTGCAGAATAGAAATTCGGTCGCCATCCTTGCTTTTGGCACAGCAGTGCCCGCGTATAAAGCCAGTCAGGTGGACGTTGGCCGGTGGATGGCGCAATCCTTTGTGAATCGCCCTGAAATTGGGCGCTGGCTACGCGGCATCTTTGCCAATGCTGGCGTGGAAACCCGCTATAGCTGTATTGCCGATTATCTGCAACCGGTGGCGGAAGCTCGCTTTGCGCCGGGCCATCCGCTTGAAAATGCGCCAAGCACGGCCGAACGAATGGAGATTTATGAACGTGAATCAATTCCATTAGGTGTCGCAGCAGCAAAACAAGCATTAGCTGAACTGGCTGCGACGACAGACAGCACGCTATCCGCAACAGCCGCCTCTATCACACATTTGGTCGTCGTTAGCTGCACTGGCTTTTTTGCGCCTGGCTTAGATTTGGCGATTGCCCGCCATTTAGTCCTAGCGCCTACGGTGGCGCGCACCATGATCGGCTTTATGGGTTGTGCCGCTGCGTTTAATGGCTTGCGCATCGCTGCGCAAATTGTACAAAGCCAACCAACGGCGCGGGTGCTCGTGGTCTGTGTAGAACTTTGTTCGCTGCACACCCAGCCCACCGTTGACCGCGAAAATCTGGTAGCCGCTTCGCTCTTTGCGGATGGCGCGTCGGCTTGCATCGTCGGCGAACCCCAACCAGCGCAAAGCAACATGTTTCTGATCGACGATTTTCACACCGAGGTCAAGCCGGAAACCAGCGATCAGATGATTTGGCAGATTGGCAATCACGGGTTTGCCCTACGCTTGTCACCGCAGATTCCACACCATCTGGCTTCCGTTGCACCTGCGGCTTTGCAATGTTTGTTTGGTCAAACTGAGCCTGACTTTTGGGCGATCCATCCAGGTGGGCCAGCGATTGTTGAGCGCTTGGTTGAAGTCTTTGAATTGACACAAGAACAAGTCGCGGCCAGCCGCACAGTATTACGCCAGTATGGCAACTTATCTTCGGCCACGATTTTCTTTGTATTGAATGAACTTCGCACGACGTTTCAGCGCAATCGCAACAATCAGGAAAACCAAAGCGGCGTCGCGATGGCCTTTGGGCCGGGCCTGGTGGTGGAAATGGCGCGCTTGACCTATGTGCCGGACCCAGCGCAGAAAATGGCCCAACCACGCAACCCACAAGCCGTTGAATTACTGGAGCCGGCATGACAAGCGAGCAGGCACGCAAAGATGTTGTGGTGATCGGCGCTGGCTTAGCTGGCAGCAGCGTAGCCCATCAATTGGCGAGGCAAGGCTGGGATGTGTTGCTGTTGGAACGCGATCACTTCCCGCGCCACAAGGTGTGCGGGGAATTTCTTTCGCCCGAATCACAAAAATCCTTGCAAGTGATGGCCTTGTATGATACGGTGGTCGCCCTCGATCCAAGCCTGGTCAATTACGCCAAAATTGTCAGCCGGCGTGGCGTCTCGATCACAATGCCATTGCCTGGTTGCGCCTGGGGCATCAGCCGCTATGCATTGGATCGGGCCCTGGCGACGGCCGCCCAGCAACAGGGCGTCCAATTCAAGAGTGGGACGACGGTTCGCGGCTATACACAGGCGGATGGTGAATATACTGTCCAATTGCGCGCTGAAAGTGGTGAATCTAGCGTCCGCGCGCGGGCTGTAATTGCCGCGTGTGGGCGCCACACGCAGGCTGGACTGCCGCCCAACACGCGAATAACGTCAGATCAACAGCGCTATGTAGGTGTTAAATGTCACTTTGATCAGGTAAATATGCCAGCGCAGGTGGAATTGTTTATGTTTCCAGGTGGCTATGCCGGGATCAATTCGGTGGAAGGCGGCCGGGTGAACGTTTGTCTGCTGACCTCGTATGCGGCGTTTGCGCAGGCGGGTAAACGCGCGGACTCACTGATTGCGGCCGCCGCGCAGTGGAATCCTACATTGGGCGAACGGTTGGCCGGTGGTCGATGCTTACCCGAAACCGCCGCTGTCGTGGCCCCGGTGGATACCTATCGCCCAGCCGTGCCCTGGACAGATATCGCCTGTCTGGGCGACACAGCGGTGATGATTCCGCCGTTATGTGGTGACGGGATGGCAATGGCGTTGCGCTCGGCAGAGTTGTGTGCACCATTAGCGCATGAATTTCTCAGCGGGTCGCATTCGCTGTCAGCCTGGGCCGACAAGTACAGTGCCGTATGGCATGCAGAATTTCAACAACGCCTCCGCCTGGGTCGTCTACTCCAAAAATTACTAAGCGCCCCCCTCGTTTCTGACTTCGCTGTCGGCGTCGGGCGGATCGTGCCTAGTCTGGCAACCTACCTTGTCAATGCCACCCGCAGTTAGTGCCTACCGCCCGCTTTCCACCGCTAATCCGCTCCGCCTAAATTTGAGCATTCATACTTTCCTTGGTATCATAGTAGATTCGGCGTACGACAATCTCTATTGAACAAAGCGAGGGAACGATGATTGCTGGCATGGACTTCGGCACCACGCATTCGGGCATGGCCGTCTATGATGGCCATGAACTGCGCTCGATTCCACTTAATGTGTTAAACAGCAAAGAGCGCGTCACCCCTACGATCCTCTACATTACGAATGAGCAAAAGGTGGCGTTTGGGCGCGAAGCTATGAACATTTATTTTGAGCACAATTTGGGCCGGCCCACCAAAATGGAGCGGGTGTGGGTGGGCGAGATCACGCAGACTTTTGCCGAATTGCCCACGTTCGTGCGCGATGTCTACATTTGGATCGATGTGCTTTCGCCAGGGCGACTGTTTCTCTCCTTCAAGACTGATTTGTCCGATTCAAGCTATGCCGGAACGGCGATTGGCCGCTTCTTTTACACGCTCGAAGATATCACGAGCACCTATCTATATGTGGCAAAACGGCGCGCTGAGCAATTTTTGGGCTACGAATTAGATGAGATCGTGCTGGGGCGCCCGGTTAAATTTCATGAAGACCTCGAGGCCGACACCCTAGCGCAGGCGCGCCTGCTGGAAGCAGCGTTGCAGGCGGGCTACAAAAAAGTCTACTTTCAACCCGAACCCATCGCCGCCGCCCATTACTACGAGATGACTATGACCAAAACGCAAAATGTGCTGGTCTTTGACTTCGGCGGCGGCACGTTGGATGTCACGATTATGCGCCTGGGCGATGCGCGCGAACGGCATGTGTTGGCAACCGGCGGCGTCCCGATTGCGGGTGATATTTTCGACCGCAAGATCGTGCGCGCCAAGGTGCCCAAACATTTTGGCGAAGGCAGCTTATACCGTTCCATGAACAAAAAGTTGCCTGTGCCCAGTTGGATCTACGACGCCTTTGCCGATTGGCGCACCATGCTCACCTTGCAGACGCCCGAAAACATGCAAACCTTGCGCACGATTGCCCCAGCAGCCGACAAACGCCGGCAAATCGAGGCGCTGATCAAGCTGGTGTCAAGCAACTATAGTCTCAAACTGTATGAAGTGGTGGAGCAGGTAAAACGCAAACTCTCCACCCAGCATGAAGCCGTGATTGGGCTGCAAGGCGATGGGTTTCTAATCCGCGAACCGATCACGCGCCGGGAATTCGAGCAGATCATCATGCCCGAATATCGCATTATCGAACGCCATCTGGATCAGACCGTCCACGCCTCTGGGTTGCGGCCAGACGAGATTGATGTGGTCATTCGCACGGGCGGCTCATCCCAGATCCCGCTCTTTCAACAATTGTTGGTACAGAAATTTGGTGCAGAAAAGGTCAAAGCGATTGACATTTTTGGCAGTGTCACCGCTGGCCTGGGTGTGATTGCGCAAGGCATTGCCAGCGGCGCGATCACGGCTAAGGGTTACACCGAATCACCCAAGACCAAACAGGCCGCGCCCACGAATGTGCCGCCGGTGAATCTGGATTTGCTCAAAAAGCAGATGGCCTGGCAGACCGGAAACGCGGATGAAGCCCACAGTGAAGCCAAATTGAGCCTCACTTTGCTTTCCCGAAATTATCAGTTGACCGTTGTCGAATACGCAGCCGATTTGTTCAACGCCAACGAACCGATCGATGCGGCCAGTCTCGGTCTACCCGCCGCTGCGTCACTGCTGATGACGGCAAGCACAGCGTTAGATGAACCGTTGCTCTTGATTACCTCGGCGCACCGCTTTCTGCTCGTGACGCCGCGTGAGTTAATTCACTATCAGGAAGCCAGCCTGACGCTAGCCGAGATCCAGCGTTTTGAGCGTAGCGAACAAATTTGTTTGGTGCAGCGCTGGGCAGATGTAAAAACCCAGGCCCAACTCGTGCTAATCAGCACCCAGGGCTATGCCCGCAAGTTTGACATGACCCAGATGCGCCCGGCCATTGAAAAGCCGACACTCGCCAAAATTGACTGGGCGCTGCCCGGTTGGCCCAAAGTTGTGCTGGGCGCTGAACCCGGCCAGACGATTGTCCTGCTCAATCAGTTGGGGCGCGCAGTGCGTGTGCCAGTTGACAACATCCGCCGCACCGGCAGTCGCATCATGTCTAAACAGAAGAATGATGAAATTCTCGCTGGGTACGCCGTTGATGATAAAAGCTGGCTTTGGCTGCTTTCTACAGAAGGCTATGCGAAGTGGCTAGCCGTGACCCAGATGCCGATCGCAACCGAGGCCACGCCCCAGGGGTTAGCCGTCGTTCGGCGGCGCGGCATAATTTGCGGATTGACGATGCCAGCCGCCAACACCCCCACCTGCGCCATCTCCTCCGCCCGCGCCATCCCCATTGATCCCAATGCCACGCCGCGGGCAACCGCCGAATCCGTCGTTATGCACAAGGCCCTAGCCCTATTGCCCAAGGAGCATGTGTTGGGAATTTTTAATGGTTAATGCTGAATGGTTAGCAACATGGACATCTCACGTATCCCATTAACCATTAGGCCGCGTCCAGTCCAGATCGGCATGGCGGATCTGGATGTTGCCGCGCTCGTCAATAAAGCGTTCGGCGCTGTCCGCAGGGAAATTAATCAGATCAATAATCGCGTGGCGGTCAAGCCTCTGCTGAGCCTGGGTAATCGTTTCGATCAATGGGTTCAGGTTCGTCGCCCATTTGGCGATTGCGAAGTGCGTGTGGCGATAACGCCGCAGCAGCGAATGAATTTTATCACTGCTCACTTGTCCAGCTTCGCCCCAAAAGTGCGGCTCGGCGCGCGGATCGCGAGCATCAAGCGCCACCACATCTGGCTTGTAGCGGTCGCCAATCGAAATTTCCACCTTCAAAGCTGGATAAGTGGGCAGATAGAGCGCCCAGAGCAATGCTTTCATGAGCACGTGGCTCGTGTGCTCGTTGGGTTTCTTGATAAAGACAACTTGCTTGCCGTGGGCATGCAGCGTCCACTTGCGCCGTAAAAGGAGATCTGTCGTCATAGAAATTTAGATAGTATACCCTTTATTTACAAGAATTCTGAGTAACCTTTCGTTCATCTAAACGTCATTTCATCTAAACGTCATATTGATGACAGTGCCTATTTCCTTTCAACTTTGTGTAATACGTAGCCAAGTAACACCTTTGGTCAAACGTAGCTTAAAGGGAGTTCCGGTAATTGTCTGCAATTCCAATCGCCAAATGACCAAACTCATCAAGCGTAGTCATTAAAGATTATTTGGAATAACGGAGTATAGGCGCTAGGGAAACAGGTACACAGGGACACACAACCTGTATCCCTGTGTACCTGTTTCCCCTGTGGTTATTTATTCCGAATAATGTCTATTGATTGTGAGCGAGTTATCTTCATCCACATCGAGAAAGGCCAGCCAAGCATGCACGCCAAGCATTTTGTATTCCGGCCCCAGAGCAAACTCTATCGCCAATTTATAATCTCCTTTGCCCTGAGCTTGCTCCAACTATTCGGGAGTAATCCATTTTTTTTCGCCCCAGTCATTGCGCAGTCAACCACCGAGCCTGAACCAACTCAGATCTATCTGCCACTGATTACCTTTCAAGTTGCCTCGAAAATTCCTCCCCCGCGCCCGCCGATCTGGGACCCTCGCCTAGACCAACGCGGCGCCATCTTCATCCCAGCACAAGTGACGCCTGGTCAAGGGTACTGGCGGCTCATCAAGGCGGTTTGGTTTAATCAAGATGAGTCTGGGGGCAGACATCATATTTTTGTTGACACCCTCAACGGATCTGGTACGCGCCAGATTGATGTGCCCGTGTTGGTCAGTTGGACCGACGACACGGCAAAGATTATCACCCAAGCAAAAGCAAACGAAGCGTATGCCGCAGACTTTGCCATGTTTGCGATTGCGCCATCCTATCAAGCGCGTCCCGACGCCAACGCCCCAGCGGATAGTGTGGATGGCATGGGATTGGGCGAGATTGACGACCCGGCGCACGGGGTTCATACAAGCTATGGGCTGACTTGGCAATGGACGATTGCCAGCACCCCACCCGAACCTACACTCACCGTGACAGCAACCCCGATTATCACAGTAACCTCAACGGCTACAGCAACGCCAACGATAACGATGACGCCTTCGCCAACCGTCACGGTAGACTTCGCCAATTCGTGAGAATTTTCAGCGCGTGTCGGTGTCTGTCCGCGCGTAAATATCCTGTGGCAGGCGCGGCACTCGGAGCGCCGCGCCTGCCTTTTTTGGGTGCATGCCAAATTTTTGTGGCTTTTT
>JBBREZ010000014.1:0-31032 GCA_038225095.1 Caldilineales bacterium | reverse complement strand
TTTGCCAAAATGATCGCTTAGGGTGCGCATTCGCCTCATAGTCGAGCTTGCTCAACGACGCCATTGCCGCTTGCGCTTCTTCCCAGTGTCCCTTTGCTTTGAGTTGATCGATCAAAATCGTCCGCAACGCGGGCAGAAAGTGAGTATCCATCTGGGCATACGTGATTTGTTGCGGCGTCAACGGACGTTTCCCCCAATTCGTGCGCTGCATCCGCTTGTCACTGATGATGCCAAACTGTTCTTCCAGAATCGCCGCCAGCCCGACATGCGGCCAACCCAAGATGCGGGCGGCTAGTTGCGTGTCAAAGATGTTTTTAAAGGTAAAGTGTAAGTCGCGTTGCAACTCCAAAATATCGTTTTCGGCGGCATGCATGACCACTTCGATCGCAGGATCCGCCAGTAATAGGCCCAACGCACTGATGTCTGGCAGGCGCAATGGGTCAACCAGGTAATCGACCACCTGATTTAAATCTGGATGCTGGGTATCTGCAAAGGTGGAGATTTGAATCAGACATACCCTGGGATAATAACGATAGAGGCTGTCACTTTCGGTGTCCAGGGCAAACAAAGGCTGTTTACGCAGGTGGTTCATCATCTGCGCAAAGGTTTTATCAGTGTAAACCAACACCGGGTCTTCAATTTTCGCAGCGAGGATTCGATTCGTCATATTTATCATTTAATTTGTAACAAGCCTATCTCAACGATAAGAACAGTGATTACGCCCCCTGCCTTTAGGCAGGGGCTTCGACAACTGCATCCGGGGCCAAAGGGCGCCCGCCGGCGTTGATGCCTTGTAAGCCCAAGGCAAGAAGATTGATCGCGGCATTATGGTCTCTAGCGAGCACCAACCCGCAATGAGGGCAATTGTGAACACGAACCGCCAAGTCTTGATTGAGCAACATCTGACAACGCGCGCACTTTTTGCTGGTGTGGCGTGGGTCAACTTGCCAGCACAGCCGACCCGCACGGGCGCCCTCGGGGCGCGCTTTGTAAGCTGTGAACTGTGCCAGTTGCTGCCAGGCCCCAGCGGCGATACTCTGGTTGCGCTTGTTGCTAAAGCCTTGGGTAGGCTTGCGCATCAGGCCCGTAATCTTCAAATCTTCAAAGACAAGCATGCCATAGGGGTTGACCAGCCGGCGCGAGGTCTGGTGGGCAAAGTCGCTGCGCTGGTTGGCGATGCGTTCGTGAAGCCTCGCGACTACCCGCTTGCGCTTATGACGCTTGGGTGTACCCTTCGCTTCCTTTGCCAAGCGGCGTTGGGCTTTTGCCCGTTCGTTGGCATCGCGCCGAAAGAAACGGGGGTGATCAAGCTGACGACCATCGCTCAAGGTCGCGCAGTGAGCCAAGCCAACGTCTATACCAATCGCCTTGAGTTCATGTGGCAACGGTTTTTCTGCACACGCACAAGCGATGGTGGCGAACCATTTGCCGCTCGACGAACGGCGGATACAAACGGTCTTGGGGGTGCCGTCCAACGCGCGATGCAACTTGACTTTGATGCGGCCAATCTTGCTCAAGGTGAGTTGATTGCCTACCCGTCTAACGCAGCCATGAGCGCCGTATTGTGGGAAACCCATCGAATCGTAACGCCCGTAACCCTTGCCGCGCGGGTAGCCTTTCGGAGCAGGGACGCCCGGTTCTTCTGCTGCGGATTTTACCCGGCGAAAGTATGCCTTGCCTGCCAAGTCAACCCGCATGACAACGTCTTGCAAGACTTGGGCATTTACTTTCCCCAATGCTGGCTTTTGGGCTTTCCATGCAGGCAACATTTTCTTAGTAGCGTAATAGCTCACTGGCCCGCCCTGTTGCTCGTCAGCATTTTTGCGCGTCTCAAGTGTTTTGTTGTAGACCCAGCGACAAAGTTCCAACTGTTGATGCAGTTGGGTCTCCTGTGCCGTGCTGGGGTAGATACGATCCTTGAACGTTTTCATCGCTCAAGGATAATACCATCTAGGCTAAGTAGTCAAAAAGCTTAGATAGCCTAGATGGGGGCCTACGCCGCTTTCCGCTAGATTTTGTTTGGGCTGCGCACTTTGTAAGACTGCTTACATGACCCCTTATACGAACAGCAGTTTATAAGCGCAGTAGTTTATAAGGGCCATAGTGACGTAGCCTATAGTACACGGTACTAATCATACTGATTTTTGGCAAATATCCAATATTCTGTCCTTGCATGATGAAAGGAGCCATTTGTGCATGCAATTCGCACGCTCGATGATGAGTTAAGCAATGATGATTTGAGCAATGACCAGCTGAAAAATAATGGCATGACCAGCGCTGAACTGAACCGGCTGGCGCATGTGGCGAACCACCGGTTTAGTTTTTGGATTGGCATCCTTTTGGCGCTCGTGGGCTTACTGACCTTTGTCGTCATCTTTAACATTGTTTTTCCCAGTTTGGGCGATCACCTGAGCCAGGGGTATTTGATCTTGTTAGGCTTGGGCTTTGGCTTGGTGCCGGCTGCCCTGTGGCTTAGCTTTTTCTACCGGCTAGACCGTCAGGAACCAGAGCCGGTCGAGATGGTGTTTGATATCTTCATCGTCGGCATGCTCTTGACCGCGGCTTTGTATCAGCCCGTGCTACAAGGCATTTTCGCAATTGATAGCTGGCTCTATGATCGCTGGTGGGCGCATTTGTTCGGCGGTATCCTGGTGGTTGGTTTTTTTGAACAATTCCTGGTCTACGCCGCCGTGCGTTATGGGGTCTTTCATCGCCCAGAATTTGACGAACGGATGGACGGTATCGTTTACGCAATCGCGGCTGGCCTCGGGTTTGCCACCGTCCTCAACTTTATCTATGTGCTCAAACACGGTGGCGTTGACCTCGACATCGGCTCGATTCGGATGGTAGTCAATGCGCTGGCGCATGCTAGCTTTGCAGGCGTGTTGGGCTATTTCATCGGCCAGACGCGCTTCGAAAAGACGCCGATCTATTACCTGCCCATGGGCCTGACCATCGCGGCTGTGATGAACGGGCTCTTCTTTTTTATCTTAGAACGCGGCAGCACGGGTGGCCTGTCCTTTAATCCGTGGATCAACCTGATTTTTGCCACTGCTGTCGCTGTGTTTACTTTGTTCGTTGTTTTCTGGTTGGTTGGGCGTGATAATGAAGAAACGTTGCGGCTCGCCCATGAAGCGGCCCGCCAGCAGACGCTGCCGCCGCTGGCCCAGCCCAGCCTAAAGGAAGGTGTGTAATGGCTAGTTTGTTCAGCGCGCTGCGTAAGCCCAGCGTGACCAATCAACCACCCAGCGCCTGGGAAATCCGGCGCAATGATGTGGTGATCATCCTCTGGTTTGCCCTGATGCTCGGCCTCGGCCTGGGTATCCGTAACCGTGTCTTGACGGCCAGTCGCACGCTGGCGCTAGGCAAGGGCCTGCCTACGCTTGCCTTGCCCGCCGGCTGGTCGATCACCAAACCAGAGGGACTGGTCTTACAGGCAAAAAATTTGGCTAGCCCCAGCACGTTTGATGCCGAAGTAGAGGTGTTTACGCGTGAGCTAAAAGAAAAAGAAGTAGTCGAGTTGGTACATTCGGCGTGGAGCCTCAAGCGCAGTGAAGTTCTGCCCCAGTATCGCGAATTGGCGGTTGACAATGTCAAGTTGCAAGACGGCACAACGGGAGTGCGCACCACATACGTCTATGTGGCCGACCCCACGCGTGAAAGTGGCGCGAGTGGGCTGCCAATTGTGGTCGAGGCGCAGGATTTGGTCTTTGTCCAAAACAATAAAGTGATCGTCGTCACCACGGCGGCTGATGCGAATGAATGGGCTGCTGAAGCCCAGCACTTTCAGATTGTTTATGCCAGCCTAAAACTACAATTAATTGATGGTGACGCGCAAGGAGGTGGGCAGTGATGCGCTTGAGAAAATTGAGCGGGGCAACTCGCAACTTGCCCTTGAGGCGGCTGTATTTCGCCACAGCGTTGCTGCTCATGTTAGTCCTTTTGGGTGGCGCAAGCAGCAAACCTGTCTCCGCGGCGCTCGACCGCAACAAAATTACGCGGGCGTTGAATGCGACTGTGCTGGTGTTGATCCCCGACAATAATGGCGACTTAGTAGCGGGCGGCAGTGGCACGATTTTGGATGCGGACAAGGGTACCATTTTAACGAATTTTCATGTGGTGGGTGACCCCGACAAAGGCACGCTGACCAACGACGATGGACTAGCCATCATCGGCTTGATGCCACCGAATCTGCGCGGCGCGCCTGTGCTGAAATATCGCGCAAAAGTGATCAATGGCGACCCGAAACTTGATCTGGCCGTGCTCCAAATTACGGCCTTGATAGATTCGCCACGCGCACCTTTGCCGCAAAATTTGGGTCTCACCGCCATCGAACGCGGCGATAGCGACCAATTGGTGATCGGCGATGAACTGTATGTGATCGGCTATCCTGGTTTGGGCGGGGCCACCGTCACCATGACCAGTGGTCTGGTGTCGGGCTTTTTAGACGAAAAAGAGAATGGCGTCGGCGCCTGGATCAAGACCGATGCCGAGGTCAATCATGGCAATTCTGGCGGCCTGGCGGTGAATGCGGAGGGGCAATTTATTGGCGTGCCCAGCGCGGGTGTGACGGACGTCCAGGCGGCTGGCAAAATTAGTTTGGTGCGCACGGGCAATCTGGCGTTGAAGTTTTATGATAGTGTGCTCATGGGCACAGCGCCGAATAATGTCAATCACAATAGCGGCATCGCGGCGGGAAAGCCGGGCGCAAAGGCGGGCGGGCCAACCGATAGTCAGCAAACCACAGGCAGCGCCCAGATCTCGAATGTGCAATTTGGCGAGTCGATCAACCGGCGCAACGAAGTGCCGAAGCCCGCGGTAAAATTTAAGTCGGGCCTCACCGATCTGTACGTAGCGTTTACCTACCGCGGTTTCAGCGACGGCCAAAATTTCACCTATGTCTGGTATTACAATGGCGGCGAAAATTCGCGCGACAGTTTGTCCTGGGATGCCGGTGCGAATGGCAAAAATTGGGTCAGCCTTAGCAATGATAAGGGCTTGCCGGATGGCTTCTATGAAGTGGAATTGTTGTTGGACAACCAGTCGCTTTTCCGCGATGGCGTTGTGATCGGCGAACAGCCAACCTCCGCTTGTAAATTTGGGGCGCTGACGTTTGCCAGTGACATTAGTAAGGATGATAAACCGATGAATCCTGGCCAGCAATTTGCCAATGTCGAGGCCGTCTACGGCTTCTTCGCTGCGACGGGCATGAGCAATGGCACAGCCTGGAAGACCATTTGGTATCTGGACGGCCGCCAGGTGCATGAAGATGATGCAGTGTGGGAATTTGGTGAAAATAGTACACAATGGGTTAGCTTGAAGCACCCGGATAATTTGCCCGTTGGCGCCTATAAGCTTGAACTTTATTGCAACGAGAAGCTGGCCCAGAGTGGTCAATTCACGGTGGATGAGCGAGCTACGACGCAATCGAATGAAGTCAGCGTCATCGGCAAGGTCTATGATCAAGATAACAAGCGCCAACTGGTCAAAGGTGCGCTGATTGTATTCTTAAAGCCGGGTGTAGCCATCAAAGACTGGGTGGCTGCCGATTTCCCCAAAGAGGATGTTCAAGCGACCGGCTCTAGCAACAACCGTGGCGAATTTCAATTGAACGGAAAAGTGACGCCCGGCGAAAGTTACGGTTTTGTGGTCACCCAAGACGATTATCAACCCATCGCGCAGGATGCCTATAAAATTCCGGCTGACGCCAGCGATCCCTATACGTTAAATGTGCCGATGCAACGGAAGTAGACGGTAGACAGTAGACAGTAGATGCTCTACTGTCAGCGGCGGGATTTATCCCTGCTGCAAAAAGACGCCCAAAATTTGGGATGCACCCCTTGCTGCCTAAGATATGCATCGTGCCTGTTTTTATGCTATGATTAATGTTTATTACATTGATGTCAATTTGTTTAGCAGCGATTTACCCCACCTGCGCCCAGGGGGCTCCCGCTCTCCTGGAAAGGGAGGGCACTGTCGTTTCGTCTGCCCCGTAACAGTTCCTCCCTAGCAGGGGGAGGCTAGGAGGGGGTCTAAATCGCCGCTAAACAAATTGACTTTGGTATAAACCGAAATATTTGAACGAATCTAGCTGATTTTGATACTTTTCTATGCTGCGTACTTTATACCGCCATCGTAGTAGCACGATTTTGCTCAACTTACCTAATGATCAACTGGCGGCGGCTAAAGAGAGCCAGGCCCGGCTCTGGATTGATCTGGTCGCCCCCACCGCTGAAGAAAGCCACTTGATCCTGGAACAAATCTACAACTTTCACCCGCTCGCCGTTGAAGATGCCGTGAAAGATATCCATGTGCCCAAACTGGACGATTATGGCAGTTACCTTTATTTGGTTTTTTACACCATGACGCTAGGCGACGAGCGGATGGACGTGCATACGGACGAGTTGGATGTTTTCTTGGGCGCTAACTTTTTGATCACCATACATGATGATAGTTATAAGGGGGTCGATGAACTGTGGAACGAGGAACATCATCGTAAACAGGGCCTGGCGCGCGGGCCGGCTTTCTTGCTCTATGAACTGCTCAACCAACAGACCGATACCTATACACCTTTGCTTGACCAATTCGAGGAACAATTGGAGGCGTTGGGCGACCAAATTTTTCATCAAAAGCTGGGTAACAATGGGAGTTTGCTCAACGATTTGTTGACGGCCAAGAGCAGCGCGCTGCGGCTTTATCGCATTCTAGCGCCGCAACGTGATCTGTTAAGCCGTTTGGCCCATAATAACTACGCCGTTGTCCCAGCCGACCTGCGCATCTATTACAATGACCTGTTCGACCATCTGGTGCGCATGGCCGAATTGGCGGCGAGCATGCGCGATCTGGCCAGCAGCACGATTGATGCCTATCAGGCGTTGGTCAACAACCGCATGAGCGAAGTGATGAAAGTGTTGACGATGATCTCGACGATTTTCATCCCGCTTAGTTTTATTGCTGGCGTCTCTGGCCTGAATTTGCGTATGCCAGAACAGAGTTATCGGTGGGCCTATCCCCTGGTTTGGCTGCTCTTTGCTGCGATTGCTCTGGGTATGTTGTGGTTTTTCCGCCAACGTAAATGGATTTGATATGCCCTATTTCTTCATTCAACACCAAAAATTAGTGAACACTTTGCAGCCACCAGCCAATATGGAGCCGTTGATGCAGCGTACAGATTGGCTGCTGCCGCCGGTAATTACAAACTTGCATCAGAATTTTCAGGCGTGGGGTGCACTTGGTTATTCACCGGGCCCGATAACGCCCAATCGCATCTGGTTAAATGCTGACGGCGCGCTGGCCTTTGTGCGCAACTGCCAGCCGAAGCCTTTGCTCGCAATCGGTCCGGCGCCCGATTTGGCGGCCTGGCTGGTGCTCCTGGATAAGTGGATGGAGACTTTCGTCGTGGTGGCGCGGGCGCGAGCCGTTTGGAATGTGCCAACCTTGGCTGGCGCCTTGAGTTTCATGTCACCGGCTTTCCTGCCGTCGGCGTTGGTGATGTACCCGCCGAACAACTGGACGCGGGTGGCCCATGCGCTGGCTGTAGCTCTAGCCGATAGACCATTAGCTGGCGCACCTACTGATCGCCATTGGCATCAAGTTATCGAATGAAGCGGCTGGCCGCAATCGATTTGGATGGAAATCAATGTAACTGTTCCGCCCTTGTGTAAACAGGTAGACAGGTCAATACGGATACAGAGTCGTACCCCCTGTTTACCTGCGTATCACTAAGCCTGAACAGCTACAAATAAACTGTCAACTCTATAACCGTGTACCCAGGGAAGCTTACCCCTTGACCATTCGTCGTGATGCTTTACCAGAAATCAGTGCAACTACCAAACGGACGTGGCAGCGCAGCCGCGAAGATCACTCTGCGGGTGGCGTTGCCTATCGGCGCATGGGCGACACAATTGAACTTGCCTTGATCGCAACGCACGGCGGCCAGCGCTGGCAATTGCCCAAAGGCTCACGCGAGGCCGGTGAAACCATCATCGAGACGGCAATCCGCGAGGTGGAGGAAGAAGTTGGGTTATGTACCTGCAATGAGGCTTTTCTCAAGCGGATTGATTATTGGTATTGGGATACTTATCGCAAAGAGGTGGCGGAATTGGTGCACAAAATCGTCGATTTCTATCTCTTGCGCACGGTGAGCGGCGAATTGTGCGACGACAGCTATGAAGTAGATGCGGTTGGTTGGTTTACGCTCGATCAGGCGGTAGACATGTTGACCTTTGAAGGTGAGAAGAGCGTCGTCCAGATTGCAAGGGAAATTCTTGCAGGTAGACGGTAGATGGTATAGACGGGTCTGCTTTCTACCCTCTACCCTCTACTGTCTACCGTCTACTTTCTACCTGCCCCTACCGCTGATACTCCTTCAACTGTTCCCCATAGCCCGTTAACTCCACATAGCCACGGCCATTGATCGGTGCGCCGTCCATCGTGCCTTTGATCGTGATCGCGCCTTCGTAATAGATAAAGCGTACCTCCATCTCCTGGTCGCGGATCAGCGGCGTCATTGCAAACTCAATGTTATATTTAGGAACGTTCACTTGCCAGCTGGACGGATAGGTGAAACCGGTGGTTGGGCTTGTCCATTTGTCCAACGCCTTGACTTCGAAATCACCCTGTTGCAAGCGCACTTTGCGGTTGTCTGGAAAGACCAAACTGCCCTCGTACACATAGCGACTTGCGCCTTGGCTATCGTGAAACGTGCCAAACATCAAGACGACGCCATTGTCCAACTGGGCGCTAAACCAGTTCCAGCCGGTAATGCCCGCACCGAGGGCGCTGGTGCCAAATTCGTGATCCATCCAACTTAAACCACTGATGTTGAAGGACTGACCCCCAAAGGTAAGCGAACCGGTGGTTTGCAAATTGACGAGGCTGTAATAATAGTTGGCATTGCCCGGCTCCGGCCCTTTCTGGCTCAACCCTTGCTTGCCATGCAGCACGGGCGGTCGTGTCTCGTGCAAGGTCAAGTTGATCGCCACCGGTCCCGTTTTATTCTGGGCTGTGGCTTGGAGTTGATAACGCTTGACGTCGGTTTGCTTGACCGACCAATCTTCCAGCCAAACTTGGTAGAGTGGATCGCCCGTTGCCCCAGCCAACCCACCTGCGCCGCGACTGAAACGCTCAAAACTCAGATGCTCGTTGGCCGGTTGGCTGGTGACGGCAAAGTGCGCCATGTAGAACTGGTTCGTTGCCAAATCCGAAGCACGCGTCGGCATGTTGGCGGTCAATCCACTGCGGAAAAAGGTCAATTGGTAGCCAAACTGCTTGCCCTGTTCATCCTGCAAATTGCCCGTGTAATACCACCATTCGGTGCGATATTCGGGATGCGGGCCGTGATCGCGCGGGAAGGTGAAGGCGCGTGGCGCGGTGGCATGGGCAAAGCTGGCGTCTCCCGTGCCACCGATGGCCTCAACCACACTGGCGCTGGTGAAATGTTTGGTTGCTTGTCCCGTGCAGCCGGCCAGATTGACCGCTAGAGTCATGAACAACAGGCTGACCAGGAACAGCGGGCGGCGCAAAGGCAAGGGTAAAGCGTTTTTTTTCATCAAGCTCACTTTTTTGGGTAGACCGGATCAAACTTAGCGGTTACTTGCTTCTCCAAAAATCTTTTATCGCACGTACCATAAAAAGCTGTTACCCAGAGGCCACAGCGAGAAAATTTGCTTTTCCTCTGCGCTCTCTGTGTAACGGCTGTCCCTGCGTAACATGCGTTTTTACTATAGCGGAACTGGGTTGTGTTAACCGCAAGCCTAAATCCACTTCACACGAGTTTCTGCCAAAGCAGATACCCAATCGCTCCCGCAACGAGCAACCAGATAGTGACTATTATGAGCGCGGCTATCCAGTTGACTGGTCGCTTCTGGTCGACAATTGTCTGCGCTTTGCTCCGGCACTCGTCCATGACGATGGGTGGTATTAGCTTCAAGACAAGAGAAATGCCTAGCGGCAGCAAGAGTAAGTCATCCAGATAGCCTAAAATCGGAATCGGATCGGGGATCAAATCAATTGGACTGAGGGCATAGCCAACGACGCAAATGGTCAGTACCTTCGCAAGCCACGGGGTGCGCGGGTCTTGATAAGCTAGGTAGAGCGCGTAAATTTCGTGTTTTAGTTGGCGAGCACGTTGTTGCCACCAATCCAACTTGAATCTATGCATGATGCCTACCCAATCAAGCGCGCAATCATAAAAGCGGCCGCCGCCGCCAGACCGCCAATCGCAACGGTTTGCCCGCCGCCGCGCCAGGGGCTGATCCCTGTGAACTGGCCTTTTACATAACCAAAAATGAATAATGCGAACAATGTCACGCCCACTGATACATAGAGGGCAGTGGTGATATTCGCCAATAATATATAGGGCGAAAGCGGAATCAAGCCGCCGATAATGTAGGAGAGGGCAATCGTAAAGGCACTTTGGCGGGCGCGCTTAGGCTCTGGCGCTTCCAGACCCAATTCAAAGCGCATCATAAAATCAACCCACTTTGTCTGATCCTTGCGCAGCGCGTTGACAATTTGTTGGACACCGATCTCCTCAATGCCATAATCGCGAAAAATATCGGCCACTTCTTCGGCTTCGCGATCAGGCACCACTTCGGTTTCTTCGATTTCGCGCAGCCGTTCAGCATTGTAATGTTCGGCATCGGTTCGAGCCGCCAGATAGCCGCCCAGGCCCATCGCAATCGAGCCGGCCGCGATTTCGGCCAACCCGGCCGTGACGACAATGTTGGTGGCGGCTACCGCGCCGGAGAGACCGGCAGCCAGCGCAAACGGTACGGTCAGGCCATCAGACATGCCGATGACGATGTCGCGTACAGTTGCGGTCGCGGTAAAGTGGTGTTCAATGTGGGGTGTCGTCGGCATGCGTTTCTCCTTGCCCTTGCTGATTAATTTGCGTGGGAATGTCTATTCTGCCTGTGCCATTCTGCGTGCGTGGCTACGGTTCAATGAGTAAGCGTCCTTTTTTGAGGCGATTTTTAACCAAACCGATCACGTATTCATTAAAAATATCGTCGCCAGAAGAAGCCCATTGCAGCGTCAACGCCACGCCCAGCAAACTAGCCGGCCCCGGATAGATGAGGTAGCGCGGTGACCATTCTGGGTGAAATTTTTCTTTGAACTCGTGTAACCCTTTGAAATTGTAGAATTGATTGACATGTTCATAAATGTAATGGAGCGCACGTTCAACGGTGGGGTCATCACGCTTCTCGCCCACACCAGATAGCGCACTCAGCCCTAAATTGAAGCTGCTGTAGCCGTGTTCTTTGGCCCAAAGAAAAAAGGAAATAAAGAGAAAATCCATTGTCCCATTTTCAATAACCGGGCGGCGCCGCATCAGATCAACCGTCACTTCGTTGCGTTGGTATTCGGGCACGATGTTGGCAAAGGCAATAATGCCACCCGGTGGCGTGCTGTCGGGGGCATGCAGTGCCATGACCGGGGCATTGCACACGTATTCATCGTCAAACCAGCCAAGTGAAAAACGTTTTTCGCCACCCTGCACCATCATCAGCCACTCATCGCTGATTGTGCGTAATTCGCTCAGCAGGGCGGCTGACAGCGGCGGTTCGTGCACAATCGCTTGGTAGCCGAGCTTGGTAAACCGATTGACTACGGTGCGCATAGACTTGTTGGCGCCGCCCACCAAGCTAAATTCTTCGAGGTGGACAAGCGCTTCGTGACCAATACATAGGGTATCAAAATCAGCTGCGTGATAGGCGGCCAGATAATCGGGCAAGGCTTGGTAAAAGGCCGCAGTCCAGTCATTACCGCTACAGAATGCTTTGAAGCTGGCAATTGCCGGCGCAATATCGTCTGGCGGGCCGATCGGATCGCCCAGTGCTACGGCGGTACGATTTTTGATGGCATAGGCGACAATCGAACCGCCTGGGCTGAAATAGTACGATTTGTCGGGAAAGAGCGTAAAGCGTGCTACCGAAGAACGACCATACTGCTCGACAATTTTGGTGGCGCGCTGGCGCTCGCTAACGCCGGCCGGAGTGCGCACCAACACCGGTCGTAATAACATTAATAAGGCATACCCCAACGTCACGGCGCCCACAATATAAATCGAAGAGGCAAAATAGCGGCCAAAACCGGTCACCGGCTCTAACCCAGGGTCATAAAACTGGGTAAACATGGTGATCGTCTGCCGGATGGCCGTCATGAGGCGATAGTGCATGCGGAAGTGGCGATCCAGCACATAAAACCCGATCACACCATAGGCCAAAGTAAAGAAAAGCGCACCCGCCAGCGCCCGCACGCCTTGCCAGATCGACGGCGCATCGGAAAGCGCCCGAAAGTGAGAACGTTGGGTCAGTAAATAACCGGCCAAGAGCGCGGCCAGGGTCGCTTCCTCATAATCTAACCCTTTGACCAGATGGACAAACGCAGACAGAATCAGGATCACCAGGGTCAACAGCCAAGCTGTCTGTTTACGCCGCCACAAGGCTTGTGCCAGGGCGAGCAAAGCAAAACCCGCCAACACCGAAGTTAAATGGCCGCCACGACGTACTTCCAGCGGTGAATAACTGGCAATCATCCGCACACGGTCGGCCAAAGCTGGCATTGCACCAGACAGCACATTGACCACGCCCATGAAGGCTGTGATCACCGCCACCAGATGCGTCTGTTCATTTTCGGCCAGCGAACGCTCCGGTGCGCTAAAGAGGCTGAGGCGACGCAAGAGGGCAAAACCAACGAGCATAGGGAGCCAGAAGCTTAGGCCGCGAAAGGTCAGACTGATAATCGTCGCGGTGGCTACTGGCACACCCAGCGAGGCGTAAATTACCGGCATCAAGGCTTCGACAACACCAATGCCGTTGGGCGTGGGTGAAATAATCGCAAATAGAATTGTCATCGCATAGCCGACCACGAGCACGCCCAAGGTAACCGGCTGTTTGAAGGCTAGAAAAATTGTATAAAGGCTTAAAAGTCCGATCAGGTGGACACCCAGCGCCAGCACCAAGGTGTGCACGAGCTGGCTGGGTTGCGCCACGACCGCCTGTGCCGCCGCCGTATATTCGGCGGCGTTTCTGGCGCTCCAATCTTCCGGCAACAAATCTGGGCGCAGAAACCAGCCACCCACATAATTCACCATCTGTTGCAGACGTTGCAGCACTTGATGGAGCCAACTGGGACGCCAGAGACCCAACGTCAGGGCCGTGGTGATGGCGCCAAGCAACAAGAAGAGGAGCAGCGCCGCGCCAATTTCGTAGACTTTCAGATCATGGAAGGTGAACAGTTCAATCAGCCCAGCGATCAGGATCAGGCAGAAGGCGCCGTAATCAGCGGCTGCGACTAATAAGACGCCAACCGCGCTACGTGTGGATGATTCGCCGCGGCGACGGGCGTCATCAAAAAAGAGCGCAAAACCAGCAGTGCCGCCCGTTGGCGCAGTGGCGCTGATAAAAAGTGACGCGAAGGTAATGGCCAGCAAGTCACGGAAGCGACTGACTACACCAACCGTTCTAAAGCTTGATTGGTAGAGCAGGGTGTAAACGATGTAATAGCCTAGCTGCAACTCCGCCGCCAGCAACACCCATTGCCAGCGACCCTGGGCTAACGTTTTGGTTAATCGCTCGATCTCGGCAAAGCGGCTGGCGACTACCCAAATAAAAGCGATGGTCAACAGCCAATATAGCCCCCGGCGAATTCTCATAAAATGTAAAATGTTTATCCTACAGAGCTGAGTGGTCTTTTGCTTGTTAGGCGTAGTGATTCAATCACTTGGCGAGTAGAGAGTGGCGATGGTTGTCCTGTCATCGCCACTCGCTACGCTTTAATCTCCGCAATGGACAACTTATTTAATCGTCATTCCTTAGTGGTTCTGCAAGGCGATAGGGCGACACTGTCCTACTGCCCTACCCAATTAACTGGCCACGAGCGTCGGTTCTACTGGAATCAGATGGCTTGCCTTCGGCCCCATGCTTCCCGTTGCATAGGTCTTTAGGCCACTCTTCGATTTTTCCCAAACTTCCAATATCGGCATGACGATACGCCAGGCCTGCTCCACCTGGGCTGTGCTCATAAACAAAGTTTGGTCACCCTTGATGACATCGAGGAGCAAGGTTTCGTAGGCTTCCGGCACC
Organism: Caldilineales bacterium; assembly: GCA_038225095.1. Taxonomy (GTDB): domain Bacteria; phylum Chloroflexota; class Anaerolineae; order Caldilineales; family Caldilineaceae; genus JAPLGZ01. The sequence goes on along the minus strand of JBBREZ010000014.1, from coordinate 16,942 downwards.
GGTTCCTTGCTAAAATCCTCGCTGTAGCGAAAGTGCATGGCAACCGGTTCGATGCGCAACTTGAGGCCGGGCACCTTGGCTTGCATGCAGATATCAATGCCTTCATCCGGCTGGATGTGAATGTGAATCTCGTTGGGTTCCCAGCTTTCGGTGGCCGATTTCGGAAAGGCAAGATGCGGCACCGGGCGAAAGCGCACGTTGACGATCGATGATTTCTGGCCCATTTTTTTGCCGGTGACTAGACTAAAAGGCACACTCTGCCAGCGCCAGTTATCGATAAAGAGCATCAATTCGGCAAAAGTCTCGGTGTTCGAATGGGGATCGACATCTGGCTCTGAGCGATAGCCTTCGTATTGGCCGCGAAGCGCAAATTCGCTCACTTCATCGGGTTTCATTGGTCGGATCGAGCGCAATAAATCTAGCTTCTTGTCACGAATTTCTTCCGCGTCAAATGAAACTGGCGGTTCCATCGAGACCAGACAAAGCAGTTGCAATAGATGATTTTGAATCATATCGCGCAGCGCGCCAGCGTGGTCATAATAACCGCCGCGATGTTCTACACCGACTTCTTCGCAGACGACAATTTGCACTTGTTCGATATAATGCCGGTTCCAGAGCGGCTCAAAGAGCGCATTGGCAAAGCGAAAGGCCAAAAGATTTTGCACGGTCTCTTTGCCCAGATAGTGATCAATCCGGTAAATCTGTTTTTCTTCAAAAACACCCATCAACAACTGGTTCAAGGCTTGCGCCGAATCCAAGTCGTGGCCAAATGGTTTTTCGACGACAATGCGTGCGCCCGCACGCTCTTCGGCTAGCCCGGCTTTGCCCAAACCTTCCGTCACCATCTGGATCAGGCCAGGTGGAATCGCCAGATAAAAGATGGTATTGGGCTTCGCCCCCCACTCTCTTGCCTGACTGGCGATCGTTTCCCCTAATTTTGCATAGGTGTCTGCGTCGCTAAAATCGGCGTCAATGTAAGAAACGTGGCTGACAAACTTGGCCCATTTGGCTTCACTTGTCACGGGTTGACGGGAGCATTGATCAATGCCTTCGCGCAAATGCTGGCGGTATTCATCTGTTTTCATGTCGCGCCGATCAACACCAATAATACTAAACTGGTGCGTTAGCCATTCATCGCGCCACAAATTGTAGAGTGCGGGTACAAGCTTACGCCAAGTAAGATCGCCGCCTGCGCCAAAAATGATCACAATCGTTGGATTAAGTTTTTCGGTATTCATAATCGTTCCTTGCTAATCAGTCAAGCATCCACTGAAATCCGGATTGTTCCTATTATAATGATGTTTGTCTAAATCCATACTCTGGCAACCCTCAGACGCATCCGAACTTCATCCAAAGGCGTTGCGGCCGATTTGCTCGACTTAATTCTGTAACATTTGTGTAAATCGAGCGCTAGATCGTAAGGCTGCTGTTCGCTGAATTGTCGCAGAGCAAAGTGTAGGTTCGAGCGAGGAGAGGCTAACTAAAAAATCATAATGACGGCTTCAACGGTTGCGTACTTTGACCAAAGCTGTCACTACCCTAAAACAACCATTGCAGATGTTGCCAGCTATCAAACTAACTATCAGTTACCGTCAATCCCCACGCTACTAAAGCCTGACGCGTAGTGTCCGCATCCGTATGATGCAGCCCCTGCATACCGAGACTACTAGCGACCTCCACAAACAAAGCCCGATCGTCAATATAGACGATTTCTTCTGGGGCAATTTGGATCAAGTCTAGCGCCAAGTGAAAAATATCAGGGTCTGGTTTGCGATAATGGACGAAACAGGAAGAAACGAAGAAATCGATAAACAACCCTAGCTGAAATTTTTGCACTCGATAAGTAGTCAGCTCGCGTCCTTCGTTGCTGACTACGGCTAGCTTTAGCTGATTGCGCGCCTTTACCGTGCGCAGTAAATCGAGCATGGCGGGAAAAGGCTGGGATTGATCAAACATAAACTGCTTAAAGTCAGCGGACGTAAAGCCGCGTTTTTCGTAAAATACGGCATACGCCAAGTACTGATCCAGGCTAATCTTACCTTCTTCGTAGCTGTCAAACGTCAAATGGTGGCGCTCGTCCATGGCCTCATAGTCGAGCGCAAACTGTTCCGCCGCACGCTTACGCATAGTGCGATCCCAACCATTGGTCAACATTACCCCACCAACATCAAGAAAAAGCGCCTTAATTGCTCCGTTTGCCATTGCCTGTCTCCTTAGGTGGATGCTAGCGCTGGCTGCCGCTTCCCGCGCTTCACGTCGGCTTTACTATAAGATTTGGCTGCTATCAAATGCTAAAAATGTGGTTTTAATCGTGCTTGGCTAAACTCGGCTTATAAAGTGCGGGTGTAACGCGGCCGGGTGAGCATTCCAACGATCAGAGCGAAGATCGCAGAACCAATAATCGACCAGACAATTGGGAATGGCTGACCACCAATCGAGATGGTAAAAATATCTGGCAGACCAAATTGACGCGCCACCCAGACGCCCAGGTAGGCACCGATAAAACCCACTACAATCGAAATCAGCCAGCCGCCCAGCGAATACCCAGCCAGGGCTTGCCCAATACTACCACAGATGGCCGCAATGACCAGCAGCACGATGAGATTGATTAAAGACATACTGAGCTCCTTTTAGACTATTTGAGAATCACTTTTATCAAGCATTCAGTCTAGCAGAAGGTGCAAAGCTATTCTATAGATCTAAGCATAAAAAGAGGATACAAGTTTAGATATAAATCGGTAAAATGAGCATTAGAAATGGCCGTTCATGAGCCGAACGGATGCAGCCCACGTTGCTCAGCTAAGTTCAATCGGAAAATTAGACTACTGATCTATTGCCGAGGACGCGCTAAGCCAGCGGCAAGCCAGCCAAGTGGAAAGGCAATCAGATGGGCCAAATCGGCAAAGAATTTGGTGTTGCGATCTTCCTCGTAGCTGGCTGGTTTAAAGAGATTAATCAATAAGATCGCCAAGATAAAGCCGTTGATCAATGGACCGAGCCTGGAAGACAAACATCGACTGGCGAAACCCAGACATCCAAAGTAGCCGGCGGAGGGGCCCACATCGCGCACAAGCGTAAGCGCCGTACCGCGCCCATAACCAAGACGATGGAGCGGCAGAATAATCAACAGTGATTCAACTAGCAGCGTGAGCAAATGCACACCCCAAAAGGTGGCCATTGCGCGTTTTGTGCCAGCGAGCCATTCGACCAGACCAATCGAGAATGTGGCAATGCTCAGCACCGAGGGAAACAACCCGCCACCCGTGGTGACAAAAGCTGAGGTAAATAAGCGCTCCCAGCGCCAGAACCAGAGATCGTGCGGCGCAAACCCCAGCCGTTCTAGCCAATGGGTAGAAAGCGTACCTGTGTGCGTTTTAGTCCCTATCGCCGCTGTCAAAAAGGCCGCCAACATTACCCACGTGAAAGCAAAATTCCAGAGCAATTTACTTGGCGCCTGCCCCTTACTTTTATTCATTACCCGTACAATAACATAAATCCAAGCAGACAGGTAAACACGAAGATGGCTAAAATGGGCATATCGCTAATCGACAAATCATGTAAAAGTAGGGGAAAGGCATGTCTGTCCCTTACAATGCAACACACGCTTCCTTCCACTCCTAATCCCGTAGCCCTACTTCCCTTCCCACCGCTCTGCGCAACATCAGTTACCTGTTTGTTTGACCATCCATGCCGCCGGTGGTAGCATCCTTGCTGAGTAAGCTTGATGAATAAAAGGTTTGTGCCAAGGATATAATGGCTTTTGTCAGGTTTGGATAGCACGCTAGCTTGACAAGCATTATTTCGTGGGCACTCCAACAGAGAGGATAGGATAATGGCACAGACAACCATTCCAAGTCGAGCGGGAATTCGCGTGGAGCATACCTGGGATACCGCTAGTATCTTTAGCTCGCCGGCGGTCTGGGACGCAAAATTTGAACAAGTAATCGCTCAATTACCGCTGGCTCAGGCCTTTCAAGGGCATGTGGGTGACAGTCCGGCCCATTTAGCAGATTGGCTGGAACTGGTTCAAAATTTGACCCATGATGTGCAGCGGCTAGGCATGTATGCCTTTCTGGAATACAGTGTTGATACCAACAATCAAGACGCCGTCGCTCGCAACAGTCGCGCCGGTACATTATCCAGCCAGGTGCAGGCGACCACGGCCTTTGACGAACCAGAAATGATGGCGATTGGTTTTGATAAGCTTTTTCAATGGGTGGAAAGTGAACCGCGCCTGGCGATTTATCGGCACTATTTCGAGCGTTTGCAGCACAATCAAGCGCACGTCCGTTCGGCCGAGGTCGAGGAAATATTAGGGCAAGTCAATGACGCCTTTCAGACCGCCAGCAGCATTCATGGTGTGCTGGCCAATGCCGATTTGCACATCGAGCCCGCGACCAACGTTGATGGTCAGTCGCTGGAAATCGTCCACGGTAACGTGAGCGCCCTGCTCAATGATACGGATCGCACGGTGCGTCGGACGGCCTGGGAAAATTATGCCGATGCGCATCTTGCCTTCAAGAATACGATGGCTGCCTGTATCAGCGCCGGTGTCAAGCAAGATGTTTTCAAAGCGCGCGCCCGTCACTATCGCTCATCGCTAGAAGCTGCGCTTGCGCCCAACAATATTCCAGTTGAAGTCTTTCATAATCTGATCAATACGTATCGCAAACATTTGCCCACCTGGCATCGCTATTGGCGCGTGCGGCGGCAAGCACTGGGGCTGGACAAGCTGCATGAGTATGACATCAAGGCGCCGCTCACCCAAGCAAAAACCCATGTACCATATCAGCAGGCGGTCGATTGGATCGCCGCTGGCATGCAGCCGTTGGGTGATGAATATACGCAGATTCTACGCCAAGGCACATTAAACGAACGTTGGGTCGATATTTATCCGAACAAAGGTAAGCGGGCGGGGGCTTTTTCCTATGGTGGGCCGGGCACGCACCCGTTTATTTTTATGAGTTATAACGATGACCTCTTTAGCCTGAGCACGCTAGCCCACGAATTAGGCCATTCGCTGCATTCCTATTACAGTTGGCAGACGCAGCCGCAAGTCTATGCCCGTTATACGCTGTTTGCCGCTGAGGTTGCTTCCAATTTCAATCAGGCGATGGTGCGCGCCCATCTGTTGGCGACCCAGACCAGCCGCGATTTTCAGATCGGTTTGATTGAAGAAGCCATGTCTAACTTTCACCGTTATTTCTTCATCATGCCGACCCTAGCCCGCTTTGAATTGGAAATTCATGCGCGCGTTGAGCGCGGTCAGGCCTTGAATGCCGATGTTTTGATCCAGTTGATGGCCGATCTCTTTGCCGAGGGTTACGGCGGCGAAGTGGAAGTGGATGTTCAGCGCACGGGCATCACATGGGGCGAGTTCTCTACGCATCTGTACAGCAATTTCTATGTTTTTCAATATGCAACCGGCATTGCTGGTGCCCACGCCCTGGCTGAGAAAATTCTGACCGGCGAAGCGGGCGCGGTGGACCGCTATCTCACTTTCCTCAAAGCCGGCGGCTCGCGCTATCCGCTGGATGCACTCAAGCAAGCGGGCGTCGATCTAACCACGCCCGAACCGGTGGAACGCACCTTCGCCGTATTAGCTGGTTTGGTCGAGCGGTTGGAAAAGTTGGTGGCGGAAGCCCAAAATTAATAACTCACGTTACGCAGACACAGTTCGTAGGGACGTCATTCATGACGCCCAGCTGTATCTAGTGCAGAAAAAGCCGCATTTTTACCGGTGGGCGACGCTGAACGACGTCCTGCGCTTGAGCCACTACAGGCGTCATAAATGACGCTCCTACGGGTCAATCTGTGTAATGTCTGTTAATACCTAATCCCGAAGAGAAATTTTACGAGGAGAACCTTCCCTATGACGATTGAATTCGACCCACGCTCCCCCGCCTTTCGGCGCGATCCGTATCCTTATTATGATCTGCTGCGCAATGCGGCGCCCGTCTTTTACTGGGAGACCTGGGGTATCTTTTTCCTGACCCGCCACGACGATTGCACTGAACTGCTGCGCGATAACCGGCTTGCACACGGCAGCATGGGCGAGCCATCCGTTGATCAGAGTGCACTGGCCAAAATGCAGGGCAACTGGATGCTTTTCAAAAACCCACCAGACCACACGCGATTACGCAGTCTGGTGCACAAGGCGTTCACGCCGCGCATGATCGAGCAGTTGCGTACGGTCATTCAGACGATTACCGACAATTTGCTTGATAAAGTGCAGGCGACCGGCCACATGGATTTAGTGGCCGATCTCGCCTATCCGCTGCCGGTGACGGCGATTGCCGAAATGTTGGGCATTCCCGAACAAGACCGTCATACCTTTCATGAATGGTCAGACGCCCTAGCGCGCAGCCTGGATTTGACCGAAGATCCGGCGGTGTACGAACGCGCCAACCAAGCAGCCGTTACCTTCACCGCGTATTTACGCGAATTGGCGAACCAACGGCGAATGGAGCCACGCAACGACTTGCTCAGCGCGTTGGTTGCGGTCGAAGAAGCCGGCGATCACCTGAGCGAGGCAGAGTTGTACGGCACTTGTTCACTGCTCTTAATTGCCGGCCACGAGACGACGATCAACTTGATCGGCAATGGTACGCTAGCCTTGTTGCAGCACCCCGCCCAACTGGACCTGCTCAAACAAAATTCGTCGTTGATCAAACCGGCGATTGAAGAATTATTGCGCTATGACAGTCCTGTGCAAATGACCAGCCGCCTAGTCATGGAAAAGCTGGAAATTAGAGGCCAGATCTTGCAGCCTGGTCAACAGGTCAGCTTTATGCTCGGCGCTGCTAACCGCGATCCCGCCGTCTTTACCAACCCCGCTGTGCTGGACATTACACGCAAAACGAACGCACATCTGGCCTTTGGTGGCGGCATCCATTACTGTCTCGGCGCACCCTTGGCGCGTATGGAAGGCCAGATTGCGCTGGAAACCTTGTTGCGGCGCATGCCAAATTTGGCCCTGACAATCGAGACGCCAGTTTATCGCGATAACTATGTCTTACGTGGGTTGGAAGCGCTGCCCGTGACGTTTTAGAAATGGTCTGAAAAATACGTGTAGGTGCGGTTTGTAACCGCACTCGCCTGATTGAAACAAGACCGTGCGGTTTGTAACCGCACCTACCACAGACCGTCTGTGCGACCAATTCGACTTTTTTAGAACGTCTTTTAAATATCTATAGTAGCAGTTCCGCCAACACACGCACCGTGTCAAGATTAGCGTTGGTCAAATTTAAAGTGGTCACTGGACAGTCTTTCCATAGTTGCAGTCGTTCGGCGATGCGTGCTTTGGGGCCACAGAGCGCAATATCATCAACCAGGGCATCGGGCACAGCCGCAGCCGCTTCGCCTTTTTTGCCTTGCAGATAAAGCGTTTGAATGTTGGCTGCGGCCTCGGCATACCCATAACGACAGACCAGATCATAGTAAAAGTTTTTATCCTTTGCGCCCATGCCGCCTACATAAAGCGCCAGAAATGGTTTCACGGCGTTACGGCAACGGTCTACATCGTCGCCCAGCACCACTGGCACAGAAGGCGCAATGTCAAAATCAGCCAGGCTTTTACCATTGCCAGCTTTGGCAAAGCCAGCTTCCACGCTGGCCTTAAAAACTTGGTCATAATGGCGCGGTGAAAAGAAGATCGGCAACCAGCCATCGGCCAGCTCAGCGGCCAGTTCTACGTTTTTGGGGCCAATCGCCGCCAGATAAATCGGCAAATCCCTGCGGCCATGCAAAATACTCTTGAGCGGCTTACCCAACCCTGTGGCATCCCTGCCCTGATAAGGGATCTGATAATGCGCGCCGTTATGCACTAAAGGCCGCTCGCGCGCCAGAATCGCGCGCACAATCTGCACATACTCGCGCGTTTTGCCAAGTGGTTTGCCATAGGCCGTGCCGTGCCAGCCTTCGACTACCTGCGGGCCGGACAACCCTAGCCCCAGCAACATGCGTCCGCCCGAAAGTTGATCCAGCGTCATTGCCGTCATCGCTGTCATCGCCGGGCTGCGGGCGGGCATCTGCATAATTGCCGTGCCCAGGTGAATGTGTTGGGTCTGCGCGCCGATCCAGGCCAGCGGCGTCACACAGTCTGAGCCATACGCTTCCGCTGTCCACACGGCATAGTAGCCGAGTTGATCGGCTGCTTGAATCATATCCAAAGGCAATTCAAGCTTCGCACCGGCATAGCCGATCATGAGTCCTAGTCGCATAATTGCCTCGCTCCTATTGATGAACGCTCACTGATTACCGTATTACATCCGTAATCTTACGAATCATCGCCTCTTGCGCTTCGACCGATGCGGCGACTTTGAACTGAACGAGTGCGCGATCAAGATTATGTTCGGCATGTTTCGCCTTGAAATAGACGTTGCCAGCGAGATAATCGGTAAAGAAGCGCAACCCCAACTCGAACGCAATCAAACGGATTGAATCGTAGAGATAGATATAATCATTTTTAGTGAAAAAATGGCGCGCCTCTTCAAAATAGCCATCCAAGATAATCTGACAGAGATCCGTGTCAAAGGTCACGGCGTTCAGGTCAGTCGTCTCTTCACCGGCCAGATTGCAACAGGATCGCAGACAGTCGCCAATGTCATAATGCACGAGTCCGGGCTTGACCGTATCCAAATCGATAATGCTGATCGCTTCACTGGTCACGTCGTCGATCAAAATGTTGTCAACTTTGGGGTCGCCGTGAATCGAACGCAAGTTAAGCCGCCCCGCACTTTGCGCATCTTCCAAAAGGGTCGCCGATTTTCGATGCGCTTCCACAAATTGGAAACAATGCCCGACATCAATCACGCGTGCGCTACTCGTGGGATGCTGCCGACCTTGCGCCCGTATGCGGTCGTATTGCGTCAGATATTGCGGGGTAATGTGAAAGCCCGGCAAGGTGTCATAGAGTAAATCAGTGTCTAAATCGCTGATCAGGCTTTGAAAACGACCAAGCGCATAGCCAGCCTGGCGGGCGTGGTCGGCATTGAGGATGCTCTGATAGGTCGTGGCACCTTCAATCATGCTGATGGCGCGCCAGAAGCCGCCGGTATCGTCCTCGAAGAAATCCTGCTGGTCGCGGGTGGCAATCACGGTGGGCACTTCCCAGCGTAGGCGCTGATTGCGCGGCTCTTGGGCCATCCGCTGGCGCACATGGTCGGCGAAGCAGCGCATGTTCGCCACGATCAACTTGGGCTGGTGGAAAACATGGGTGTTGATGCGTTGCAGAATAAACCGCTGCTGATCATTGTCCGTTGCGCCTGCAGGCTCAATTGTACCCGCCTGCACAGTCACAAGAAATGTGTCGTTCACGTTGCCAGCGCCATAGGGCTGGGCGGTGATCACTTTGCCGGCCTTGATAAATTGCGCGGCCACGGTCTGTACTTGATCCATTTGATCGTCCCTTTATGCAAACCATAACCGGCTTTGATGAAAGTTAAATCTTTATTCGGTAACACGGCGTGCTTACCCGTTGATTGGCTTACTCTTTATCAAAGTGGTTACAGCCATTAGAAAATCCACAGTAACCACAACACACCGAGAGCCAAGCTCAACAGCGTGATCGGGATGCCAGCCTTTAGATATTCCTGAAACGAAAGTTCTACGCCTTCACGTTTGGCACTCTCGGCCACGATCAGATTGGCGACTGAGCCAAGCAACGTCAGATTACCCGCCAATGTGGTCGCCATCGCGAGCGTAAGCCAGGCCGGTGTCGGCGCCGCAAATTGGGGAATGAACGGGCGAAAGAGCAGCACGGCCGGCACATTAGAAATCAAATTGCTAAGCACGACTGCCACCACGGTTAGCATCGCCACCCCTTGTTGGGCAAGCGGCTGGACCAACGTAAAGAGTTGCTTGCTGACGCCCAAATTTTCCAATGCGCCGGTCACAATAAATAACCCCGAAAAGAAGACCAACAGCGACCAGTCTAGTTCGGGCAAAATCTTTTCGGGATCGATCCGCCGCGTAACCAGTAGAATCGTGGCCGCCGCCAATCCTGCCAATGGCACCGGCATCCCGGCCACCAGGGCAACGACCATCAAACCGGCCGTGATCATACTTTTGCGGAGCAAAGATCGATCCCCCGGTTCAGCTAATTCAGGCACAGCGCCAAAGCGCGTGTTGGTTACGTCCTGCCGATAGATAAGCGCAATGACCGCCCAGATGATGACCATGCCCCCTAGCGCCACCGGGCCCAGCACAGTGATAAAACGCGTGAACGTGATCTTAGACGCCACGCCGATGATCATGTTCTGGGGATTGCCGGTGATCGTGGCGGTGGAGCCAATATTAGCCGTCGTCGCCAGGGCCATCAGATAGGGCAGCGGTTTTTGCTTGAGATTCGCACAAATTTCCAGCACCAAGGGTGTAAAGACCAACACAATTGTGTCATTCAGAAAAATTGCCGCCAGCACGCCTGCCACAACGATGATCAGCGCCAACAATTGCCGCGGTGTATGCGCCCACCAGATTACACCATTCGCCACAAGCTGAAAAAAGCCAGCGCGGCGCAAATTGACATTGACGATCATCATCGCAAAGAGCAGCGTTAGGGTGTTTAAATCGAGCGCGGCATAGGCTTTGTCCAGCGAAATCGCCCCGCTTACCATCAAAATGGTAGCGCCGGCCAGCGCAATCGTTGCCCGATTCATGCGCAGCCCTGGAAAACGCCCAACTGCCACCCCAACAATCGTCCCAATGATGACAACGAGCGCAAACCAATACAATAAATTAGGCAAAGAAGTGAGCATACAAGGGAAGCAACTCTGGTGTGATCGTAATCATGTGGTAAATGAATTTCGTGGGGTTAATGTTATTCTATTTGTTTAAACATGCAAACTTCTCCAGGGCTTGGTTGGCACAACGCCAGCGTTCCCCCGCTTGGAGCACGCGATACGGTTGCGCTAACCGTTCTGCTTCCGCAATAAATGCCGCCGGTGAAGCCGTGTTGAATTCGAACATCTCATAATGGCCAGGGATCACCCTGCGTGCGCCAATCGCTTTGGCGAGTTGAGCCGCCTCTGGGCCATTCAAGTTGCCAGCCACCTGGCGTTCTGGCGCGCGCCCATTGATCGGCAACAGCGCCAGGTCAATCGACCATACCCGTAACCTTTCGACCATGCCATCATACAAAACGGTGTCGCCGCTGTGATAGAGCGTCCACGGCCCAAACTGGACAATGTAGCCCAGATATTTGTGGTGACCCGCTTCGTCCTGTTCGAGTTGTTCGTGCGCCGCCGGTACGCCGGTAAAACCAAACGCGCCTACGGTGACCGAAACACCATCATCAATACCCATCGGCAGCGCAGGATCGATCCTGAGCCGTTCTGCCACAAACGCGCGGTTGGCTTCTGGAATGACCAACTTGAGTTGGGGATTCACGGCCAGTAACGGGCGTAACGTTTCGGCGTCCAGATGATCGGTGTGGTTATGGGTGGAGGTGACTACGTCGATAAAATCCAATTGTGCCGGCGCAATCACGCGCTCGGTCATGCGCACATGCGGCTTGGCCGTGGCCGCATATTTCTGGGTGAGCGAGTCGGAAAGATAGGGATCAAGCAGCAGATGCTGCCCTTGCCATTGCACCAGATAACCGCTCTGGCCCAGCCACCAGAGGTGCAACGCGTCAGTGTCAGAGCGGGCAAGGATGACATCGGCGCGAAAGCGCTCATTGCTTTGTAACGGTTGAATCATAGTCGATGCCTTCTTCTGCTAGGGTTTGCTCAACGCGTGCATCCAGTTTCGCGTATTCCCGTGCGAGCCGGTTATGCTTGCCATCTGCAAGCTTTACTTCGGCCATCGCGGAAGCAATCACTTTATCTTCTACGCCATGCCGGCGTAAGCTTTCAATCAAATTTGCTACTTCTGGTGTTTGTTCTAGACGCACCAAATCTTTACGTAATCCCTGACCAATATAGGTCCGCATCAACGGCTGATAGCCCGAAAAACCTAAATGAGGCGCAATTCGCTTTAAATCATCGACCACATCTTGCGGCATTCGCACACTGATCGTCGTCATCGGGCGTTCTTTTTGGAGGCGTTCTTTTAATTTATCGATCTTCATAGATTTTCCTCTGATACCGATTCGCCAAGCGCACAGAAATCAACCGAACTATATGCTCACGGATAGTATAAGCAATGTATAAAAGTTGCCAATCGACCGTCAAGCCAATCACCGTCTCACGTACTTCATCATCAATCATCTGTTCATCCCCAGCACAAACGAAAGGATCGAAGAATACTTCACACGCTGTCTCAAATGAGATGTTATGCTTGCGCAAATTGACTGAAGCTTTTGAACTGTCCCATTCAAACCAGATGTCATTGAGTGCATAACGAATGCTCATATAAAGTATAAAATAAATGTATATACGTTGTCAATACAAATTAGAAAAGAAACCTTACTGTTTGCTTGTCTCGTTGCGGGCGGCTACATAAATGCCCACCAGCAAAAGGACAAACCCAGCCAGTTGCAACCGAGCAAACGTTTCATCAAAAAACAGCCAGGCCAATAGCGCCGAGCCAATCGGTTCGCCGAGAATGGCAACGGCCACAAAGGTCGCTGACAAATGCCGCAACGTCCAGTTAAAGCTGGTGTGACCGAGCAGTTGCGGACCGAGCGCCAGCCCTAGTAAAAGTAGATAGGCATATGGTGTCAACCCCCATACGCTTTGACCACTGCTCTGGCTGGCGATCAACAGAAAAAGTGCAGCGCTGGTGTAGGCAAGCCAGATATAAGCCAGCAGCGAAAGGCGCTGGCGCAAATTTCGCCCGATCAGAAAATAACCCGTGATTGCCACCGCGCCAGTTAGCGCCAAACTGTTGCCCAATAACGGCGCCGCAAACTGGGTCTGTACGGTTGTGCCGATGTCACTGAGCACGATCAATAAACTGCCGGCAAAGGTCAAACCCACGCCGATCAGCGCCGCGCGCCCCAACTTTTCTTTCAGAATCACAAGCGAAGCAATGCCCACCCACAACGGATTCGTGGAAACCAACGCCGCGCTGCTGGCGACCGACGTAAAGGCCAACGAACTGATCCAGGTGGCAAAATGGATGGCGAGAAAAAGCCCTGACAAGCCGCCGAGGTAATAGTCGCGGCTGGACAAATTGCGCAACTCTTTCCCCGCCCGCCACCAGGCCAGCGGCGTCAACAGCAAGGCTGCCATTCCCAGTCGCCCCGCCGCAATCGTGAGTGAGCCCACCCCTTGCTGTTGCGCCAGACGGATCAGGATCGAGGCGGTGGAGACGATCAGCACTCCTCCGGTTAAGACGAGGTAGGGGAGGATCGGTTGGCGATGGGACATCAAGGATTCCATTTCTTTGCGCAATTGTAATCGAGAGCCTATACAAAATGTGCCCGGCACTTTCGCACCGAGCGAGCGTGTAGATCGGTCATCCTGGCCCGTTGCAACGGGAAGTGCCGGGCACATGGTTGACGAAATGATTATGGTTCAGGTTTCCCATACGGATTGCGCAACGTCCAGCCCAACACCTGGGCAACACCCGCCGCCAGCCCGGTGATCAGCGCCACGGCGGCGCCAAAGCGCACGAGCAGACTGCTGGCATCCAGCCGCGCCGACAAATAGACAATGACCAGTGCCGCCAGCACCAACACACAAACCATTCCTGCCCACCAACGGAATCGGTTGAGTCGCCGTCGCCGTTCGAGCCGTTCGTGGATCGGGGTCCAGCGGTGACTTGGCAGGGGACGACCTGCCAACTGCTGGCCGATTACGTGCAATACATTCCGGCGCATGTCATCGTCCAGAACATGCATACGCCCGTTTAAATTAACAAGCAGTTGGTAGAGCAGGTGCTTTTCCTTGACTTTCAACTGGCCCAGCGCACGGGCAACGGCGTATCGCACAGACCCGTCTGGGTTATGAAGGGCGGTGAGCAGGGCGGTGATGATGCTGGGGTCGGCCTGGCCGAGTTGACCCAGCGCACCGGCAGCGGCGGCCCGCATAGACCCGTCTGGGTCATGGAGGGTGGTGAGCAGGGCGGTGATGATGCTGGGGTCGGCTTGTCCGAGTTGACCCAGCGCACGGGCAGCGGCGGCCCGCACAAACCGCTCTGGGTCATGGAGGGTGGTGAGCAGGGCGGTGATGATGGTGGCGTCGGCCTGGCCGAGTTGACCCAGTGCACGGGCCGCGGTGGCCCGCACAGACTGCTCTGGGTCATGGAGGGTGGTGAGCAGGGCGGTGATGATGCTGGGGTCGGCCTGTCCAAGTTGACCCAGCGCATCGGCCGCGGCGGCCCGCACAAACCGCTCTAGGGCTTGGAGGGCGGTGAGCAGGGTGGTGATGATGCTGGGGTCGGCTTGTCCAAGTTGACCCAGCACACCGGCAGCGGCGAACCGCACATCCCCCTCTGGGGCTTGGAGGGCGGTGAGCAGGGCGGTGATGATGCTGGGGTCGGCCTGGCCGAGTTGACCCAGCGCACCGGCCGCGGCGTATCGCACAGACCCGTCTGGGTCATGAAGGGCGGTGAGCAGGGCGGTGATGATACTGGGGTCGGCTTGTCCGAGTTGACCCAGCGCACCGGCAGCGGCGTATCGCACAGACCCCCCTGGGTCTTGGAGGGTGGTGAGCAGGGCGGTGATGATGGCGGCGTCGGCTTGGCCGAGTTGACCCAGCGCATCGGCAGTGGCGGCCCGCACAGACCCCCCTGGGTCTTGGAGGGCGGTGAGTGGAATAGCGAGGGACAGCGGAATACCACTTACTGAGTGGCGGAGCGCATAAATGAGCGCTGTATACTTTGGGCTTAGGTCACCGTAGGCGCGATCATAGATGTGGCGGGTGAGTACTTGCCCAGCCAACTGGCCAAGCTGTTGCACCAGGCTGGGGCGTATCCCTACCGGTGTACAGTCAAGGTAGCCTTCAGCGACGAATGCCCATTCTCGATCCAATAGCCAGGCCAAGCGGCGTGCTAATTGCCAGCGCGGCCACAACCAGGCTGGGCCTGAATAGACGCGATAGGGGAATAGGATAAGCATCTGGATTGTCTTCACCGTCCAGACAATAAGAGGGTTGGCGTCCGCGTCGTGGGCAATAAGCCGCAAAACCCAATTGGGCGCGCGTGCCGTCAGCGAGGACGAACGCAGCCAGGGCCAGGGCGCAGGAATGTAGGCAAGGATAGCCTGCAACAGCGCCGTGGCGCGGTCCGCCGTGGCGCTGCTCGAACCCAAATAGCCGATGACTAATAGATGCACCTCGCGCCACCAGGCTTCATGCAAGTGTACCATCACCCAATCGATATAGCCCGGGTAGGGCTGGGCAGCGATGTAGCGGGCGGCCAGATATTCCTGAAAGGTGCGGTGGGTGAATTCCAGCGTGCCATCCCCGCGGCCCTGCAACAGCCCGCTGCGGTCACGGATCACTTCAATAAATTGGCGCGCCGTTTGTTCAGCCTGGGCGGCATCGCCCAACTGTTTGGCGCGCAATACTTGTGCCAATTGCGTCACAAAATCGGCTTCCGGCGCGGCTAACCGTTCGACTTCGCTGTGTAGCCAATAGGCCACTGGGGCCAATAGTTCCAATTTGGTCTGCCAGTCATAGCCACCGATCAGCCCAGATTCTTTGAACGCTTTGTTGCGTTCCCAGGTGTCGAGCAGTGCTTCGCAACATTTCAGGTAAAGCTCAACGCGCCGGTTGGGCAGCACGCGGTTGTTACGATAGACAATCGCAATGATCGTGCAAAGCAGCGGGTTGGTCGCCAGTTCACCGACGCGCTCGTTGTCCTGGATCGCTGCGATCAGGTCAGCGGCCTCGCTCTGTTCTTGGTCGCCATACGCGGTGGCATACCAATGATGGATAAAGCTGGCAACATCGTCCGGGCTAAACGACTTGACTTCACATTCCTGAAACGCGCTCAAGCTGATGCTGTGATAGCCATGCGGGCGCGAGGTGACGAGCAGCAAATTGTCGCGGTAACCTTGCGTCGTGTGCTGCAAAAAGGCGTGGATGGCATCACCCAGCAACTGGCGCGCTTTCAGGTCGGCAATCTCATCCAGCCCATCCAGCAGGAGCAAACAACGCCCATCCGCCAGCGCTTGTTGGATGAAGGCGGTGGGCGTCTCTGGGTAATAGGCGTGTTGGCTGATAAAACTGGCAATTTCTGCGGCCAAATCCGGCACCGCAGGCTGCTGACTGAGCGAAACAAAACGTTCGGCAAAGCGGCGCAATTCCAGCACGACTGGCAAACGGTCGTCTGCCGGCGCCGCGCCCAAGTTTTCCGGTTTGGCCTGTTCGCGGCGAGCAAAGATCACGGCCAGCCAGCGGGTCAGCGTCGTCTTGCCGCTGCCCGGTCCGCCAATGATGGTCAAATGTGGATGACGACGGAGCGCTTCGGCCACGGAGAGGGTGACGGGTTCAATGCGGCGACGCGGCATATCCACCATAAGTTCGCTCAGGTCCATAAACAAGAGATCTTTCACATCGCGGCCGAGAAGATCTGGCCCTGCCAGTTGGGGCAACTCGATGTTGAGCTTGATGAAGATCTGTTCCAGCGCAATTTCATGCAGGCCAGGCTCGCGTTCGGGCAGGCCGGTAAGCGCGAGTTTGTTGTAGTGTTTTACGATTTGGTTGCGATAGCGCGTTTCGACTACCGCATAATCAATTGCCGTGTCGGCAGTTGACGCGGGTTGGTTATAAAAATGCTGGGTGACGTTTTGTGTAATTTGTTTGCCGACGGCAATACCGCTGGCGTTGTCGCCAATTTGCGTGTGAATCTCGTCATTGGATTGGGGATTGTTCATTGTGATACTCTCAGGGTTAACGACAATAGAGTAAGACCTATTTTTCACCCATCCAACCGAATCTCGCGCCCGGCTTCCTGGCTGCGATAGATGCCGTCCAGGATTGTCATCACTTGCAATGACTGTTCGGCCGGTACAGGTGAAGGCAAGCCTTCCGCCACGCAACGGGCGAATTCG
>JBBREZ010000013.1:0-31741 GCA_038225095.1 Caldilineales bacterium | reverse complement strand
TCAGCGGCTGGTCAATCGTATAACGGGCCCGTTCCCAGAAAAATTGGCGCACTGTGATCGGTCGGACTGTCTGGTTGGTTGGCGCGTCGCCTTGCTCACTTGTGGCCAAACTTGGATTGGTGGGAAAGCCGTCAAAGACGGATGGCAAATGGTGGCGCATCACGGCACGCAAGGATTCAGCATGCTGCCAATTTTGTTCAGGCAGAAAGATCAGCACGGTTGGCCCCCAATCGTGATCCATTGACATTGGCGTATCAAAGCCTAGCACATCACTGCCCGCGCCGAGTTTTGCCGCCGCATGGGGTACATTCGGCAAGTGTTTGTCCAACAGGGGCCGCACTTCTTCTTGATAGAAGCGGCGACTTAATTCTAAACCTGCAACGAAGGTTGAAGGCGTCATAGTTGGCTGGCGAGCCGGTGACACGTGCGAGCCGCTTGATCATTTCTGCGGATCGCGTGTCACCGATGTTTTACCCCACCCTAACCCTCCCCTAGAAAGGGAGGGAACCGTCATCTCGTAAACGAAGGATCAGTTCCTCCCCTATCCAGGGGGAGGTTAGGAGGGGGTCTCCGGTTTAGCCTATTGCGTGGCACTCGTAATCACTGGTGCATCTGTAACGACATTGCTGGATGTAACGAGCCCACTGTCGGTTACGGTACCGCTGGCTGTGATCGTATTGGTCGCTTGGATCGTTGGCGTCTCAATCGCCACAGGCGTCCAGGTCGGCGTGTCTGCGCTAACCGGTGTATCTGTCGGCAGCGCGGGTAGCGGCGTATCGGTCGGTGGCACCGGCGTATCGGGCACAATTGGCGTTGGCGGTGGCTGCGCCGCCGTGGGTGATGGCTCGGCGGCGGTTGGCGGCGGTTCCGCCGCTGTCGGTGGCGTCACTGGCGTGTCGGTGGGCGGTTCTGGGCTAGCGGTCGCTTCGGGCGTCCAGGTTGCTGTAGCGGCCGCCGGTGTCCAGGTGGGCGTCGGGTGGCCGACAAAGAGATGCACTTGGGTTTCGTAAGCGTTGCCATGCGTATCATGCACGATTAGGCGCAACGTGTGCGGGCCATCGCCCAAACTAGTGGTGTCCCATTTGCCGAGTTCGCCGTCCAGCACCGGCGTATTATGGCCCGCAAAAGGCGCACTGAACGCGCCCGGATTGTGGCTGACGCCGTATTGTAATTCATAGCTGGCAAAGGCCGGTGCATTGGCGATGCCGCGCACGGTGACCACGCCGCTCACGACTTCACCCGTGATCGGTTCGCGGATCGCGATTTCCGGTTTGAACGTATAAACATCACTGGCGTCGGCGGGCGGCTGGACAATTCCATGCGCTTCGGCCCACTTGCGATATTGCGCTGGATAGACCTTGAAGACTTTTTCTTCAACCGCGTTTTGGGGCGTGAATTCGTTGGCCAGTTTGCCGGTTGTTTTGTCCAGACGCACCTTTTGGTAGAGGTCTTTTTCTTTGGGCAAAGGCGGCCGATCTTCGGCAAACCAGTGTGTGCTTTTCTTGGGGCAGGCTTTGCTGGGCAGGGTGCCGGTATCGGCGCAAACTTCAAATTGCTTGACGCCCGCTGGCGGTGTAAATTCCTGCGCCGGCTGATCGGCCAATGCCGCCTGCATAAACTGATTCCAGATCGGCGCCGCGCCCGTGATGCCCGTGACATTGATCATCGGCGAATCGTCGGCGTTGCCCACCCAAACCCCCGTTACCAATTGCGGGGTGTAGCCCATCGTCAGCACATCTCGAAAATCGTTGGTCGTGCCAGTTTTGGCGGCGACTGGACGGCCGCCTAGCTGTAAAAACGAATGAGGGCCAAAGACGAGGCTGCGCGCATCATTGTCGCTGATAATGTCGGTGACCAGGAAGGCGTCCACCGGATTGACCACCTGTTGACCCGTGCCGTCATTTTGCTGACAAGGGGTGGCGGTGCCCAGTGCACAGATGATGTTACCACTGCTGTCAGTGATTTTTTTGATGGTGACCGGTGGCATGCGTTTGCCGCCATCCGCCAATACGCCAAACGCCCCTACCATCTCCACCAACGGGATTTCACCCGCGCCCAGCGCCAGACTCAACCCATAATCGGAGCGCGTTAAGGTGTCGATGCCAAGTTGTTGCGCCGTTGGCAAGAAGTTGGCGACACCAACGGTCTGCATTGTGCGCACGGCTGGAATGTTCAAACTGTTTGCCAATGCCGTGCGCACCGTGACCATGCCGCGCTCTTTGTTATCATAGTTCGTCGGCATATAGAGTGGATTTGCGCCGTCGGGAAAAGCTTCCTGAATATCGGCAACCAAGGTGCCCGAGTTCCAGCGCTCGGCGGGTGGTTTATCGGCTTGCTCGAACGCGGCCAAATAGACCAGTGGCTTGATCGTGCTGCCCGGTTGGCGGGGAACGAGCGCCATATTGATCTGACCGTCGATTTCAACGTTGTTAAAATCAGCGCTGCCGACCAGGGCCAGAATTTCGCCCGTGCGCGGGTCCATGGCCACCAGCGCTCCGTTGGACACATTGTGATCCGCCAAGCCAGCCACCTGATCGTGTACAATCATCTGTGCTTGCGCCTGGAGCTTAGAATTCAGTGTGGTATAGACATTCACACCTTGTTGGTATAAAGCATAGTCGGCACCATTGTCGGTGCTAAAGTGTTCTTCTACCTGTTGGCGCACAAAAAGCGTGAAATGGGGCGCTTCCATTTTAAATTCTTGCGGTGGCGCATAGGTCAAGGGTTCATTCCAGGCGCTATCGGCCTCGGCCTGGCTAATTGCGCCCGACTTGACCATCAACGTCAGCACGACCATCTGGCGATTTCGGGCGCGCTCGGGATGGGTGTACGGGTCATAATAAGCCGGTGCTTGGGGCAGACCCGCAAGCAGCGACGCCTCGGACAAAGTCAAATCTTTCACATCTTTATTGAAGTAGGTCTTGGCAGCGGCTTCAGCCCCGTAGGCAATATTGCCGTAGTAGATTTTATTGAGATAGAGTTCTAAAATCTTGTTTTTATCATACTTGCGACTGATCTCGGCGGAAAGAATCGCTTCTTTGATCTTGCGGGTCACGCTCCGTTCCGGCGATAGAAAGACCATTTTGACCAACTGTTGGGGAATGGTCGATCCGCCGGAAACAAGATTGCGCGCGCGAAAGGCGTAATAGACCGCGCGTAAGAGCGCAATTGGATCGATGCCGCGATGTTCGTAGAAGTTGGCATCTTCCGTCGCCACCGTGGCCTTTTGCAGCGCCTCTGGGATCTGGGCCAGTGGTACGATTGTGCGGCGGCCAGCGTCGGCCGCATCCGGCCTGAACAACTGGCTGAGCAAATTGCCATCGCGGTCATAGATATAGGTGCTATGCAGCGCATTCGCTTGGCTTTCCAGTTTTTCGGAGTTGGGCAAAGTATTGGCGATCACAGCATAGGTGAGCAAGCCAGCGCCGAGGGCAAGCACCAAGGCCGCCACAAAGGCTATCATGCCGCTGATGACCCCGTTCCAGAGCTGATTGCCAGTCGGGGTGCTTGGTCGAATGGGTCGAATGGGTCGTCTATTTTGAAGTTCGTACATAGGAATGGTTGAGAATTAGCAATCGAGCAATGGTTGGTTAGTTTAGGAACCCCACCCGCGCCCTAAAGGGCTCCCGCTCCCCTAGGAAGGGAGGGGGCTGATTAGGGACAATCGAAACTGCTTGGTCTGTCCACCAATCGGCTCCCTCCCTGTTTTGGGGAGGGCGGGGGTGGGGTTTCATTTCGGCCAGTGCCAGGGTAACGTATTCTGGTAAATCCAAGCCGTTGTATGCAGGCATTGTACCATAAGCAACGGCATTATCCCGGCCCAGAGGTAGCGCCGATCCGGCAACCAGCGCGCCAGGCCTGCCATGAGCCAGAGCGTGGCCGGCAGTGCAACTGGGCTAAATAAATCCCAATCGCGCTGACCACCATAGTCCGCATTCCAGACCCAGGTGAAGAGCAGATAGGATAAAGCGGCCATCATCAGGAAAATGGTGGCTGGTGGCCAGCGCGCCGCCGGCCTATTGACTTGTCCCCAGCGCCACTCTATAAATTTTTCGCTGATCGATAGCCAAATAAGCGCGGGTAAAACGACGGGCGCGACTAACATTTGCTCATTGAGAAAATCACGCAGGTGAAGCCAACTAAACATTGTATATTGCTCCCAGCGTGTGCTGGTTTTCCAAAGCGGCACAAAGAAACGGGCATCGCTGCCACCAGGCCGGTCCGTGGTCAAGAGCGCCTGAAGCCCATGACCACCACTTGTCATCAATCCAACTGTCGCCGTTGCCACCAGCAACATGGGCAAGGCAATCTGTAAGACGTTATAAAACAGCAATTGGTTTCGCTGGGTTGAATTTTTGCTCGTTGCTCGGTTGGTTACTTGCCAGCCGCAATAGAGCAGGCTGGGCGCCAAGACAATTGTGCTCGGATGGGTGGCATGCGTGACGGCCAGCACAGTAGCAGCCAACCAGAGCGGTTTTTTGCCGGCCAATGCGTCTAACGCCAGCCAGAGATACGCCAATACGCCAACTGCCATCAAGCTATAGTTTTCGATATAGCCGAAAAATAATTGCAGCAAACCCAATGTCGTCAACAAGCCAAACGTGAGCAACGCCATTGCCCCCGATGCACTGCGTGTAAGCGCCAACACAACCATCAGGTACAGAATTCCAGCGATCGGGCTGACCAGGCGATAGACCATGAGAGCATTTTTCCAGGCGAAATGCGCATGACCGTACAGCCAGAGTTGGCTATGCAGAAAAACATCCAGCGGTGCTTGCCAGGAATAGCTGAGTCGTTGCGCTGGATCCGGCCAGGCCAGCGCTTTGGCGATAAGAAAGGCGTCACCCCAGCGGGTATGGACAATTGGAAAGGTGAAAAAGGCCAGCGTGAGCAAGAGACTACAGACAAGCAAGCCTATAAAATGTGAATGATGAAACGTGAACGGGCGTTTTGCGTCCTCGCTCTGCGGTTCCGCGGGTCGAAAGTGAAGCTCAGCTAGCCAGAATATCCCCAGCAGGCCGACCACAAGGCCAGCGCCGAGCGTGATCGCCCCCAGTGGGGCATAGGTGACCGGCCATAAGCCCCACCAGGCTGCTTCGGGGCTAGTGGGGTCTGGAATTGGCGTGGGCGTAGGTGGCAAAGTGCGCACATAAAACTGGAGGCCAAGCAGCAGCAACGCGAGCAGGTGAAGACCGGCGACCATGCTTCGTTGTTGGCGGGCCAATGATGGTTTACGCATAACGATGTTGCCATATGGGGCTGAGCGCAAATCTGTGAACCCAATAAAAATGGCTGGCTGCCATTTGCCGGTAGCCAGCCATCATCAATTAACCTACATAACTCATGTAACAGGCAAAAACGATTACATAGAGCACACAAAGGAAAAGCTTACATAGAGATCACGGAGAAAACTAAAGCTTTCTTTGTGGTATTTCTCTGTGATCTCTGTGTAACTGCTATTCCTGCGTAACATGCGTTATACAAAAAGTGTGCTTGCGCTGGCTATTGCCCAATCACGAGAAATTCTGCCGCCACCCAGCCACCGGTGGGGTTCTCGCCCTTGCCTGCGGTGGAACCAGCGATTTGAACCCATCGCTTATCTTCGCTGGCGCCTAAAACTTTATAAGATTCGCCGTTATAGGCATAACCAACAATCTGCGCATCGGCGTTGGGTTTACTGCGCACCCGTAGACGGGCCCCAGACGTTGTGACAACCGCCATGCCAGGGGCAGGGGCGACTGTCGTCGTCATGCCCGTAGTGCCCGTCATGCCGTTTGTACCTGTCATGGCCGTTGTGTCCGTCATGCTCATCGTGCCCGTCATGGCGCCGGTTTCAGTAGTCGTCGGTGTTTCCGTGACGGTGGTAGTGTCCGTTGCCGCGGGTGTTTTGGTCATGGCGCCGGTTTCGGTAACGGTTGACGTTGCCGTCATGGCACTAGTTTCGGTTGAGGTTGCGGTTTCTGTCATAGTGCTAGTTTTGGTTGCAACCGGCGTTTCGGTCATCGTGCCGGTTGCCGTCATGGTACCTGTCTCAGTGGTGGTGGCGGTTGCGGTCATGGCGCCAGTACCACTAACCTGAGTAATCGGTGTATCGGTGATCGATCCCTGAACCGTGACGAAATTGGCCGATACCCAGCCACTGCCACCGGTCGCCTGCGGAATTTCCAACTGTACCCACGAGCCATCTGAGCTTAGGCCGATGACATTGTAAGTTTCGCCTTGCTTGATGCCAGTCACGACCGTGCTCGTATTATCCGGTTGGGCGCGCACGCGTAGCGATTTAATGTTGACGGTGGCCTTTGCCGCGCCACTGGTTGTGGTTGCGGTCACGGTCGCCGTCATGGTCCTAGTGTCGGTTGGGGTCGTGGTACCGGCGACGGGTGTCCCTGTCGTTGCGGTCGTGACGCCCGCCGGTGTGGCTGCATCCGACGGTGGCCTGATACAAGCGCCAGCCAACAGTGCTATCATCACTAATAGGGGAATGCCGAATAAATGTCGTTTGTTTTTCATGATTTTCCTCTTATTTGTCTGAGCGGTGCACCGGGTGAAGGCGCATATGGTAGTTTTGTAATCATGGGCCATAACATTTTACACGGGAATAGCTGTTACGACGACCCCGATTACAAATAAAAAACGCTTGCTATTATGGCATGTTTTCGAACGCTTGACAAAATCTGACCTTACGTCGTTTCGCACGTCACCAGGACAAATCGGCCTGCCAGCGACCTGCTTCGGCCAGGGTTGCTGCGTCGTATACAATCACCTGCAATTTGGCCGGTTGGCCGCGCTGAGCCAGTGGCAGGTGCAATGTATAAACATCGCGAATTCGTTCACCCACAACCCACTGCTGTGTATTGGCTGCCTGGCGCAAGGGAAACAGATCTTCGGTGGCTTCGCTGCCGTCTGACCAGTGCAGCGCTGTGCCATCCGGTTGTTGCAAACGCAAAGACAACTTCAATGTTTGGGTCGACGGCGCAACAGGTCGCCAATAAAAGGCAACGCGCACCGCTGGTCCGCCCGCTTCGACGGGGATATCCAGGTCATATCCCTCTAATTTTAAAGTGCCAGCAGCCATTGCAACATCCAGCGCATGCTGCGGTTCGCCCACTTTGGCCTGACCACGCGGCCAGACGCGCACCAAGGGTCCATCGCCGCTAAAGCTATAACGAGTTTCAATGCCGTTTAGTTCACGCGTGATATAGGTTGGATCACCCTGCGCCACGGCTGCTGCAATCGCCTGGCTGCGCAGGCCTGGATCATCGGCCACCACTGCGGTCGCATTCAGACCTAGGCCTTCCGCCTGTTGCATATATTGGAGCGCCGTGGCTTCACCCTCGAGGCCAATCACCTGGCTGTGCGGTGGAAAGTTTACCTTGGCTACAGCCACGGCATAATCATGGACCGCCCACGTCTGGCTGCGATTGATCCACGGGCCGCGCCCACCAACGCCAGCGCCAATCAGCAAAATGGCGAGTGCCTGGACACTCATCGCTAGCCGTGGTTTAAGATGGAACAAACGCTCCAACAAACCGACGCCGCCGCCAATCAACAAGGCTAGGCAGAGAAAAGCTGGCAGCAGATAGACTTCTACATCGCTCACCTCATAATTGAAGGCAAAGATCAGGTTGGTCAAAAAGACGAGTAGGATGCAGAGCCAGGCCTTCGCTGGTTTTTTGTTGCGCTCTAACACCCAGGCCAGCCCCAAGCCGCCCAGCAGCAGGCCAACCGCGCCCACTTGTTGTTGAAAAAGTTGTAGCCACCCCGCCAGCGTGTAATGTTTAGCCAGCGGATTGTCTTTGAAAAAACTGTTGCTATACCCAGTCGCCAGGATATGCGTCCAGAAACCTTGCCAGGTATTTTGATAGCTATGATGCAAATCCATGGCACCCATCGCCGCGCGCAGAGGAATATAGAGATACAGCAACAGAGGGGCGAGTGCGGCCAGCAGCCACCAAAGCCAGACAAGGCGGGGACGCCACAGTCCCGGCACGCTCCACAGCAGATAGATCGCTAGTGCGGGCAACAGTAAAACCGTCGTGCGATGGTGGGTCAGGGAAAGGCCAATCAGGGTACAGAGTAGCGTCATACGCATAGGCGTGATCGCGGTTTCTGCATGGCGCGTTTGGTTCATGCCGAGCGCGACCGATAGAATGGCCACGACAAACAATTCGTGGAGAGCGTAGACTTCGGCCACCGTCGCCTGTCGCCACCAAACCGGGCTCAGCGCAAAGGCCAGTGCCGCCGCCAGCCCAGCCCACTGATTCGGTTGACCGTTACTGGTTGTCACCAGGCGGCGCGCCAACCAGAAAATTAGCAACACGGCGGTAGCAGCGGCCAGTGCGCTGAACAAATTCATGCGCCAGGCCCAATGACCGAAGGGGAAAATCACTCGGCTCCAAAGGCCACCGAGCAAACTGTAGAGTGGGTAACCGGTAGGATGGGCGATGCCAAAGGTAGGGCCCACTAACTGAAATTCTAGGCTGTCATCGAACAATTCAACAATACTGGGCGCAGCCGTCAACGCATATAAGAGGAAGCAGATGGCCCAGACGAACCACGGCAACAACGCTTGAAACCGAGAACACTTCACACGAATTCCCTGCTAAACTGATGTCAAATTGTCAAGCGGAGAATTACCCCACCCGCGCCCCAAGGGCGGTAGCCTGCTAGGCGCGCTCCCCTAGGAAGGGAGGGAACCGTATTTTCGTAGATGAAAGATCAGTTCCTCCCCAGCAGGGGGAGGCTAGGCGGGGGTCTGATTCTCCGCCTGCCAATTTAACTTTGGTATAGATGCGGTGCTCGTCACTTACTTTACGCGTAAGTTTTACTGGCAGACTCAAATCTAGTTTATCATAACTTTGGAAATGACGCCGTATTTGGTATCATTATATAATCGGTAATATGATTAATTAGACGGTTTCCCTTTTTTGCGCCGAAGTAGGGGCCTTCTATCCCTATAGTAGAGCGAGCTGTATACAATGAATAATGTAACTGTGACTAATGTAGCGATGACTGAATTAATGATCAACTTGCGAAGCAATTTTTATATAACCTATTTTTCTCGATTTCTGGCCTGCCCGCAAACTATGGAAACGTTGATGAGCGATATCGCCCATCCGTGTGGTTTTCCTGGGCAGGGCAATCAACCACCACCTAAATCACGAGATAACCCATGACTGCTACGCATCATTTTTGCTCCCCTTTTTCCTGGCAACGGCGCCGCTTCAACCAGTTATACACACGTTTGTGGCCAACGAACATTTTTGTTGCGAACAAAATTCCGAACAAAATGTATCGTGCAGGGCAATCCACACGTCCGCTCCAGCCCTACCCTGTTGGTCTAACTTCACTGCTTGTGATGTTGGCTATGCTATGGCTATGGCCCAGCCATGTCTTTGCCCAATCCACTGAGCCCACCCAGAAATTACTGACCAGCGGCTCGCTTGCTGTCCCTACCTTTTGGTATATTTTGGCCGCGGCGATTGCACTCTTGGTACCAGCGGGTTTTGTCTTGATCGGCGTTGCCGGTCTCGAACCGCAGCGCGCTTGGGACGCCGCCCTGGGCGGCATGGCGGCGATCGGCTTGTCGGCTTTTGGCTATTGGGCAGTTGGCTTTGCCCTGCATTTCGGCGGCGTCGGCTTGGTCTATTCCCTGCCGGAATTGAAACATCTGGTGTGGGAGTGGAGTCCGCTCGCCGGTGATTGGGGTGCTGGCTGGGGGATGGCCGGTTTGAGTGGGTGGTTCTTATCCGGCCCCAATGTCACCAGCCTGGCCTACGCGCTCTTCCTGGCCCATCTGCCGTGGGTGATCACGGCGGCGGTGCTGCCTGTGATGGCCTTGCGTGGGCGCGCGCCGGCGACGGCTACCATGCTTTTGTCTTTGCTGATCGGCGCGATCCTCTATCCACTCACCGGCAATTGGGTGCAAGGAGGGGGTTGGCTCTCCGCCTTGGGCCGCAATTTGAATATGGGCCACGGCTTGATCGATTTTGGCGGGGCTGGCACGGTTCATCTGGCAGCCGCTGGTTTTGTGTTGGCCGCCTTGGTGGTCTGGGCGCCGCGTCGTCCGCGCTATTATCTAGAACATGTTGAGCTGCCGCCGGTGCACTTGCCGCTGTTGACGGTCGTAGGCAGTTTGTTAGTGCTGGCTGGTTCGCTTGGTTGGATCTGGGCAAACCCGTTACAAGTGAGCGTCTTGAATGATTTAGCGCTCATGCGCGGCAGCGTCAACGTCATTTTGTGCGCGGGCGGTGGTTTACTGGTGCCGATCTTTTATACCTGGTTTGTCACGGGGCAGAGCGACCCACTGCTGAGTACGCGCGGCCTGGTGGCTGGTGTAGTCGCCGGTTTGGCGGCTGGACCTTTTATGCAACCCGGCGTCGCCTTTTCGATTGGCTTTCTGGCCGGGGCCACGGTGCCTTTTGTCACTTTTGTGCTGGATAACGTCTTGCGCCTGGATGATGCGACGGGGATTGTGACGGCCAGCGGCGCACCGGCTATGATCGGTCTCTTATTGGTTGGGCTTTTTGCGGATGGCGTTGCTGGCGCTGGCTGGCAGATGACCGGTGCTGGCACTTATTTGGGGGTGACAGGGCAAGGCGTCTCTGGCCTGTTTGTCGCCAGTGGCTATCAAATGGATTTCCCTGGTCAATTACAGGCGCAGATTGCCGGTATTTTGACGTTGGGGTTGTGGGGATTTTTAACCGGCATCCTCTTTTGCGCCCCACTTGGCTTTTTGACGCATGGCTTGGAGCGCAGTGAAAATTTGCCTCAAGCCACCAAGCAACCGGCACAAGAGAATACTGGCTTTGATTTTGATCAACTAGAAGATACGTGGATACCGCCCATCACGACGCGCAATCCGCAAGAGCGGCTTGCCCCACGGCGCAGTGAGTAAACATTAGACATGATCTGGATCAACAAAGACAGGTAGAGAGATGATGCCTACCTGTCTACCTGTGGTAACTGCTTATTCAGAATCATGTCTATTACGCAAAACTGTAGCGCGCAAGCGGCGTATAGTGCGCCCCTTCTGGCCGTAATTCACTCTCCATGTACACAATCTGATCGACGACAAAGGGATCAATGGGCATTAATTGGCGTTGTCCAGTCTCTAGTTCTGCATGAAAATCCTGCAAAGCCGCACCTGCGCGACGTATTTCTGCCTTGTCACTGTGGCGGCGGGCGCGACCAAGCGTAATATGCGGGGCAAAGGGTTGATTTTCCGACACAAAAGTCACTTCACGCGCAATCTGCTCGATCTGTTTCTGCAAATGCTGTAATGCGGCAAGCTCCCCTTGTAAGCCAAGCCAGACCACGTTGGGTGCACGAAAATTAGGAAAACAACCAATGGTGCCAAGCGTCAAGCGCAAAGCTGACTGTTGCGTTGCAAACTCGGTTAATTGCCGCGTGATAATCTCGTATTGGCTGGCGTTAGTCTCGCCCAAAAAGCGCAAGGTCAAATGGATTTTAGCGACAGGTGTCCAGCGAATGCTATCCGCAAGCTGACGGTCGCGCAGAACAGCTTGCAGTTGCATCTGCATTTGATCGATGGAGTTTTGCACAGATGGTGGCAGTTCGATAGCAATAAATGTGCGCATTGTGATTGGGAAAGCGGCGCAGGCAGCTTCGCACGCCTACAGCTTGGTGCGGCGTTTAGGCGATTTGTCGATGAGAATTGGCACGCCATTTAAGTTGCGATCCTGGTTGCGTGAGCGCATGTACAACACGCTGGTCAACAGCCCGACCACGCCCAGCCCGCTGGCACCCAAGAAAGTAAAGCACAATAGGAGAATAATGATATTTTGCATACCTGGCTGGGCCAGCGTGGCTAGATTCAGGCTGGGAACAGTGGTTGCTGTGGACAACGGCGTCAGGATCAGTGGTAGCGCAAGGACCGTGGGCGGTGGTATAGCGGTGACGACTAAATACGAGGGATTCGGGATGCCAGGCGCCTGCGCAACAGGAGGATTGGCAGCCGCCTGATTGACAGTGCTCGTAAGCCCATTGTTAATTTGCGCGCCGCTAGCAGGCGTCAAATTACTAATTTGGGTCACCGTACTGGTCGCCGTGAAGCTTGGTGTAGGCACCGCTGGCACGCTTGGTGGCGGCGCTATAATCGTCACCGTTGCCGGGATGCCAGTCGTTATGGGCGTACCCAAGCTAGTGATTGGCGTTGTAATGACGCCTGGCGTCAACGTCAGCAAAGGGGTGCCAGTGGGTATAACGCCTGGGTTAAATACGGTGGGCGCTGGAGTTTGTAAAGGACTAACTACGATTGGCGTGGGCAGAATCGCCGCTGGCGTGATCGTTGCAACGTTCGAAAATACACCATTGTTGGTGACAGCCTGGGGCAACGCAATCCCCGGCGTGCCAGAGATCATGAGGACACTGGTAAAGGCGGCCGTGTTCGTAAAAATACGCGCGCCTGTAAAGACACTCGTATTGGTAAGCACACTCGTGCTAGTAAAAATAGCTGTGATCGTCAAAGCGGGGGTAGGCGTGATGCCAAGTCCATAGCCACAACGATCAAACACTTCACCCGGCTGATTGTTGGTGGTCTTTTCTTGTAAGCGAAAACAGTAAGTTTGGGCTGGTGTTAAGCCACGATTGATCAGGAAAAAATATTGACCCCCGCGTTGCGGTCCCCCTTGCGCCTCGCGAAATCCGATTGAATGATAGGCTGTATCGGGTTCACTGGCTTGCTTACACATGACTTCGAAACCGGAAAGATCGTATTCGTGCGCGGTGTTCCATAGTAACAAAATGTCGTTTTGCGTAGAACGAACTTGATAGTCAACTAATTCGACGGCCGCAAATACAGGCCAAACACCAGCCACAAGCGCAATACAAGCGCCTGCCAGCAACAATAAGCCCGCCCAAGGGTGGCGTGGCCTAGACATAAAATATAAGTCTGGGGAGTGCCAGATTCTACGAAAATGAGCTAACCAATTCACTGCAAACAGTTTCCTATCAAGCTCTGATGATCGCTATGTAACAAGTGCGTTACCAACCAAGTGGAAATTAGCGCTTGGTAAATTGCGCAGTCGTACGCTAGATCCTTGCCAGCCCTTCACGACTAGCGCCAGTATACCATGCTGCCAAGGCAAAAACTATAAGGTTTTTGGCTTATTTTACCCGTTTTGCCTACTCGTCCAACAAATGTTCGATGTCAGCCACGATGTCTTCGACCGGATCTTGATAGGAAAAAGTAAGCCGCCATTGGCCTTGTTGATCAATGATGTAGACATAACCGCTGTGATCGACAAAGTAGGTGTCGGCGTTACTCGGTTGGACTTCTTTGTTCTTTTCAGAGAAGATCCCATAGCCCCGTTTGACATTATCTAAGGCTGCGGCGGGGACATTGACGCCGAAAAAAGTTTTATTAAAAACGGGTACATATTCAGCCAGCCGCTTGGGTGTATCGCGGGCGGGGTCTGTGGACACGAAGACAAAAGCCACATCTTTGGTTTTGTCCCCTAATTTTTCATAGGCTGTATTCATGTTTGCTAGCGTCAGCGGACAAACATCGGGACAATTGGTATAGCCAAAAAAAGCGACAACTACTTTGCCATGTTGATCGTGCAAGTTAAACGGTTTTCCATCCAAGTTGGTGCCCACAATCTCGGCCGCCGGTTTTGGTGGATCGCTCACTGTCCCATGAAATTCATAGGCTTTGCTGCAACCTGCTAATAGAGCGAGCGTGCACGTCACTAGTACTAAAAAATTTAATCGCTTGCGTGTTTTCATTGCTACTTGTTATTATCCTCAACTGTGAAGGAGCCTCACCCCCCGGCAGGGTCTCCTGAATCGAAAGGCAGAGTTTAGGAGAGGGGGAGTAAAACCAATGCCGTTCTCCCCTCTTCTGAAACAGCCCTGCCGTTCAGGAGAGCGGGAGCCCCCTGGGCGCGGGGGTGAGGCTCCTACTTACCCTAATCCGTCACCTTTATTCGTTGGGTGATCGATCACCCGGCTGCGCGATCCTACTCATCCGCCTCGGTCTCTTCCAGCAGGCTGGCCAGTAACTCGTGAATTTCTTGAAAGCAGGCGCGGTTTAAATCACCGTTATACCAGACGCGCATTTCATGGGTTAATTCAGTTAGAAGCGTTGCATAGGTTTTCTGCGCAATCGGGGTTTCGTCTTCGGCTAGCTTAGCGTATTCTGGATGATGTTCAAACCACTCTTCCAGATAACGTTCAGCTTCCTGGGGATGGGGACCCCATTGCCCCTGAAAATTCCATTCTTCATCAAAGACCAGCAATAAGGGTAAATCCAGATCCGCCAAATCTTCGGCAAAATCGATTTCATCCATGAGCCCATCTAGCATAGAGAGATCATCGTTGTCACGCAGAATGCCCAGCCAGAAATGGGGAGAAGCCGCCGCCATCCGCACCAACATTGGCAACACGACCAGTGTATCAGGGCTTTCTTCATTGACGAGCACAATGAAATTCAAGATGTCTGGATAGGTGAGCAAGAAGGTCTGATCCACCAATGGAATCCGGACTTCCTGATAACGACCACGAAGTAAGGGCGCAAGTGTGGGCGACTTTTCCAGAAATTCTCCAAAGGTCAGGCTAGATGTAAAAGCGAGCGCCTTCTGCTGAACGAGCAAAGTTTTAACCGTTGGTTCGCTCGATAGTTTCTGCCCTTGTGCGATCTCTGTCATGCCATCATCCTTACGCAACTGCCTGAACCAAACATACCAATCGATCTTACGAATTCATTGTAACACAAAGCGCCGATCCTGCGCGTGTGAAACCAAACAATTTTGAAAAAACAACTTGAATTGACGAAAACCTTAAAGCGTGTTATTTTGCCATGCAGGATCTGTACAGTCTGCTTGGGCTTTTATAGGCCATTATCCAGTATAATGACGATGATAGAGTGATTTTTAAAATCGTTTTACAATGAGCGATGTATGTTTGTCTATCTAAATAAAGATTGTTTAAATCAAGGAGTTTGTTATGATTTTTGACCCCGTAGTGCGTCAAGGCGCTGCCTCGCACGAGTTTGTCCCCTGGACCGATACCCCCGATCCACGCGAACTATTGGCCGAAAGTGATCCAGAAATTTACGATGCAATTGAACTGGAACGTAAGCGCCAGTTTGGTGGCGTCGAGCTGATCGCTAGCGAAAATTATGTGTCGGCGGCGGTATTGGCGGCGATGGGCAGCGTCTTAACCAACAAATATGCCGAGGGATATCCGGGCAAACGTTACTATGGCGGCTGCGAATTTGTAGACATTGCGGAACGCATTGCCATCAATCGGGCCAAGCAATTGTTTGGGGCAGAACACGTGAATGTGCAACCCCATGCCGGCGCACAGGCCAATGCCGCGGTCTATCTGGCGCTATTAAAGCCCGGCGATCCGGTGTTGGCACTCAAGTTGGACCACGGCGGGCATCTCACGCATGGTTTCCACCTGAACAGTTCGGGCCAGTTGTATAACTTTCACCATTACGGCGTGAATCGCGATACTGAACTGATCGATTATGACGAAGTGCAACGGCTGGCGGAAGAGCACAAGCCAAAGTTGCTGGTGGCTGGGGCCAGCGCGTATCCGCGCTTTTTCGATTTTGCCCGTTTGCGTGCGATTGCCGATAGCGTCGGCGCGAAATTGATGATGGATATGGCGCATGTGGCTGGTTTGGTGGCCGTAGGGCTGCATCCCGACCCTGTGCCGTATTGTGATGTGGTGACGACGACGACGCATAAGACGTTGCGGGCGGCGCGCGGCGGCATGATCCTTTGTCGCGAAGTGTATGCAAAGGATATTGACCGCGCCGTTTTCCCCGGCTCGCAGGGTGGCCCGTTGATGCACATGATTGCCGGCAAGGCGGTGGGGCTGGGCGAGGCGTTGCGGCCAGAGTTTAAAACCTATCAGCAACGAGTCTTGGATAATGCCCAAACATTGACCAAGACGTTGCAAGATGAGGGATTGCGTATTGTCAGCGGCGGCACCGATAACCATCTGATGTTGGTCGATCTGGGCGTGTTGGGGAAAGATGCGCAGGGCGCGGAGATCACGGGTAAAGGCGTCGAGAAGGCGCTGGATAAGGCCAGCCTGCACTGCAACAAGAACATGATCCCGTTTGATCCCAAGCCTGCGCTGGTGACAAGTGGCATCCGCTTAGGCACGCCCGCCGCCACCACGCGCGGCCTTGGAGCGGCTGAATTCAAGCAAATTGGCCACTGGATCGCCGCCATTGCGCGTGAGCCACAGAATACGGCGTTACAAGTACAGACAAAACAGGATGTGTTGGCCTTGGTGCAGGATTTTCCGGTTCCAGGGTAAGGAGTGCGCCAACGTTAGATTTCAGTTGTGAGTGCATTGCACTGGTCAAAGCAACATCCTGGTCCGAAAGATCTGTTTGACCAGTGCAATGCACTCATCGCGACAGATCTCTCACTTACACTGCAAAACGATTCCGCGCAGCTTGCGCATTCACGCCGTATAAAGGCCTTTATGTCTGTTGAATCAGCAGCTCCCCGCCTCGATTACAGCCGCCGTGAACAGATCGGCTGGTATTTCTATGATTGGGCGAATTCGGCCTTTTCCACCA
The DNA here is from genome assembly GCA_038225095.1 of Caldilineales bacterium. Taxonomy (GTDB): domain Bacteria; phylum Chloroflexota; class Anaerolineae; order Caldilineales; family Caldilineaceae; genus JAPLGZ01. Next base: position 15,174 of record JBBREZ010000013.1, on the reverse strand, counting down.
CCGTCATTACTGTCTTTTTAGGCCCCTATTTAACCTCAGTTACAAAAAATGCTGCTGACGCCCAGGGCTTTGTCTACCCGTTGGGTCTAAAGCTCTACGCTGATTCTTTCTTCTTATATATGGTTTCACTGTCCGTTGTGTTGCAAGTTTTTTTCCTGCCTGTGTTGGGGGCGATTGCCGACTATTCGAACCTTAAAAAGCAAATGATGGGGACTTTTGCCTATATTGGGGCTTTTTCGACCATCGGCATGTACTTTCTACAAGGTCACAATTACTTGCTGGGCGGCATCCTTTTTCTCATTGCCAATTTGACTTTTGGCGCTTCGATTGTCTTTTACAATGCCTTTTTGCCGGAGATTGCCAGCCCCGATGATCGCGATCGCGTTTCCTCGCAAGGCTGGGCCGTGGGCTACCTGGGTGGTGGCGTGTTGCTGTTGCTTAATTTGATCCTGTATTTGGGCCGTGATTCATTTGGGATCCCCACGGCTATCGCGGTGCGGATCAGCCTGGCCTCGGCCGGTCTCTGGTGGGCTATTTTTACCATTATTCCACTGGTGACGTTACGGTCGCGCCGGCCCACGCGGCAACTGCCACCCGGCGAACATTTTTATACGATTGGCTTTACGCAACTACGCCACACGTTCAGCCAGTTACCGCAATATCCGCAAACGATGCTCTTTCTGATCGCCTATTTATTGTACAACGATGGCATTCAGACGGTGATCGCGTCCTCAACGCAATTTGGCAGCGAAGAGTTGAAACTGGGCCAGCAAACGCTGATCGGTTCGATTTTAATGGTGCAATTTGTGGCTTTCTTGGGGGCGTTAGCCTTCGGCTATTTGGCGCGGTGGGTTGGCACAAAACGGGCGATTATGCTAAGCTTAGTCATCTGGACTGCCACGATTTATGTGGCTTATGCGTTTGTGCAGGCCAACAGTCCGCTCCAATTCTACGTGCTGGCAGGCGTGATTGCGGTCGTCTTAGGTGGCAGTCAAGCGCTGAGCCGTTCGGTCTTTTCGCTCATGATCCCACACGGCCAGGAAGCGGAATATTTTAGCTTGTACGAGGTAAGCGAACGGGGCACGAGTTGGCTGGGGCCTTTGGTATTCGGTTTAGCGCTTCAGTTTACGGGCAGTTATCGCTTTGCCATTTTGTCGGTGGTGATCCTTTTTGCGCTTGGCTTTACGATCCTGAGCCAGGTAAATGTGCGGCGCGCAATCACCGAAGCCGGCAACGTGGCGCCAGAAGGTGTATAATGCAGCCTGTTGAATAGCTTAGAAATTGTTCGCCTGTCCACTGTCCAAGCCTAGATCTGTTGAGTCGAGAGCTGTGAGTGTGTATGAATAAACGAGCTGACTCGACTGAGCCGTTTGATATTTTGCCACTTGTCCAAGGCCGGCGCTCCATTCGCCGCTACCAAGATCGACCCATCGAGCCAGCGCTATTGGAAAAAATGCTAACGGCTGCTATTTGGGCGCCTTCCGCGCATAACCGCCAACCCTGGCGTTTCTGTGTGGTAACGAGTCATCCGGCCAAGCAAGCGTTGAGCGCGCACATGGCTGATTACTGGCGGCGCGATCTGGGCGCAGATGGCGCTGATCCTGGGTTTATCGAGCGGCGCGTGGCGATCTCGCACGCGCGCTTGACGGGCGCCGCCGCTTTGATTCTGGTCGCCGTGAGCATGGAAGAGATGGATGTCTATCCCGATCAGCGGCGTAGCGAAGCCGAGTGGACAATGGCGGTGCAGAGTGTAGCCCTGGCCTGCCAGAATCTGATGTTGGCAGCCCATGCGGATGGACTGGGGACCTGTTGGATGTGTGCGCCCCTGTTTGTACCCGAACTGGTGCGGACGGTACTGACCTTGCCTGACCAGTGGCAACCCCAAGCGTTGATTACCGTTGGTTATCCGGCGGAGGAAAAGATAAAAGAACGCGCACCATTGGCGAGTCGTGTGTTGTGGAGATAATAGACATGATCTGGATTAACAAAGATGGGAAATAGGGAAACAGGTAGACAGGTAAACACGTAAACAGGTAGCATGACCTGTCTACGTGTTTACCTGTCTACCTGTCTACACAAGGGCTGAGTAGTTACGCTTAAGCTTTAAATAGTCTCGTCTACGGATGATGGCACAGTCTGTTTTACGGCATACATACTCTTTTTGGAATAATCCTGGTATAATGACGTGATGAAAAATATGAAAGTGGTTGCTTTGGCCGGTGGTGTTGGTGGGGCTAAACTGGCGGCTGGACTCCAAGCCATATTGCCCCCTGGCGATCTGACCGTTATTGTCAATACAGGCGATGATTTTGAACACTGGGGGTTGACCATCTGTCCAGATTTGGACACGGTGACCTATAATCTGGCTGGCATTAACAACCTAGAAACCGGTTGGGGACTGGCGGGCGAAAGCTTTGCCACGTTTGATGCGATGGGTCGCCTGGGCGGTGAAGATTGGTTTCGCTTGGGTGATAAAGACCTGGCTGTGCACCTGCGCCGCACCGAATGGTTGCGTCAGGGCGTTTCGCTCACTGAAGTAACTGATCGTCTGCGCCGTAGTTTCGGCATTCCTTCGTGCATCTTGCCGATGAGTGACAGCCCGGTGCGCACGCTTGTACACACCGACGAAGGCGATCTACCTTTCCAGCATTACTTTGTCCGGTGTCGTTGTGAACCAATCGTGATTGATTTGTCTTTTGTTGGTGCGGATCAGGCGCGGCTAACCGATGCGGTGCAAGAAGCGCTCAGTGCGGCCAACTTGGTGATCTTCTGCCCGAGCAACCCCTATCTGAGCCTGGATCCGATCCTCTGTATTCCAGGGCTGCGCCAACAATTGCGCCGGATGGCCGCGCCGAAAATTGCAGTGAGCCCAATTGTGGGTGGACAGGCGATCAAAGGTCCAGCCGCCAAGATGATGCGCGAATTAGGCCAATCGATCAGCCCGTTGACCGTGGTCGATCACTTTGATGGGCTGTTAACGGGCTTTGTGATCGATAATGTGGATGCCGTTTTGCGCAACGCCGTCGATATCCCCGCCTTGGTGACGAATACGTTAATGACCGATTTGGACAGCAAGCGCCAACTAGCAACCCAGGTGCTCGATTTTGGAGCCGAATTGATGGGCACGAATTTATCAAAAGTTCACCGTCGCCCCCAAACGATTTCATAAAATTTGGCAATGAAACTGTGGCTGTTGGTGCCGGTGAAACCATTTGGCGAGGGCAAAAGTCGGCTGGCCGAGGCCTTGTCGCCAGGCGCGCGGACAACGCTGAGCCAAGCAATGTTGGCCCACATCTTGCACAGCGTACAGGCGACCAATTTGCTGGCCGGTGTACTAGTAGTGAGCCGCGATCAACAGGCGTTGGCTCAAGCCGAACAGGCTGGTGCCCAAATTTTGCTGGAAAACGGTCATGATTTGAACGATGCGCTCACGCAGGCCAGCCAACAGGCCGTGGCCTATGGTGCTGAGGCGATTCTGGTTCTGCCAGCCGATCTACCCCTGCTCACGCCGGACGATGTGCAGCAATTATACACATTAGGCGCAGCGCAACCTGGGGTTGTGATTACACCTAGCCCCGACGGTGGCACCAATGCACTGTTATTGCATCCACCAGGCGTCATCGAATTTGCCTTTGGGCCAGGCAGTTTTGAACGTCATCGCCAACTTGCCCACCTTGCCAAGCGACCCGTGCAGGTTTTTGAATCATCAACGCTGGCCCTCGATGTTGATTGGCCGGAAGATTTGAATTCACTGCAAAGCCTGTTTGCCACAGGCGTGTAAATAGCCACAGCCTCGGCAGCGGCCCGCATCTTCGTGGCTGCGCAATACATCCCCTGCATGGTGCGCCCGGCGAATCGCTTCGGCGATTTCGAGCACCTGACCGCGTAATTGCTCCGTAAATTCAATTTTCAAGGTGGCGTCGGTGTAATGTAATAAGCCGTAGGGCGGCGTTATCTTGAATGTCTCCTCGACTAACAAGCAATAGGTCGCCAGTTGTAGCGCATGGTTTGTATAGACCACGGCGGGGCGTTTGCGACTTTTGACCTCGACCGGGATCGGGATCAATTGTCGGTTCTCCGTCACTTGCACCAGATAATCTGGTTTTCCCACGAGTCCATAGCGACGACTGATCAACGGCGCTTCCACCTTTTGCCATGCCCCTGTGTCGCTGTAGATCACTTCACCAATCGGCAAGCCGGTCTGTTGCTGCGTGCGTTGGCTCAGGCGCAGGAGGGCGAGGCCAAGAAGTAGGAAGATTAGGATTGTAGCGAGAAGATAGAGCATAGGGTAGGTGTAGAGAAATTGGATAGGGCAGACCCCACCCGCGCCCTAAAGGCGGTTGCCTGCCAGGCGCGCTCCCCTAGGAAGGGAGGGGACAGATCAGGGACAGAATATGTGGCTTGTTCGGTCCACCAATCGATTCCCTCGCTGTTTTGGGGAGGGTTAGGGTGGGGCCGCATCAAAGCGCCGCCATGATCTCGTCGGGCACGTCACTCATGATCACGTCAACACCTAGCGCCGCTAAGCGTTTCGCCTCGGCCACATCGTTGACCGTCCAGGTGTTAACGGCGCACTGTTTGTTTTTTGCCCATTCCATGAGCTTTGCATCAACAATGGCGTGATCGGGGTGCAATGCCTCTGGCTGTATGATCAGGGTAAACCAAGCCTGGCGCAAGTACACCGGTAAATCGGCCTCATAGAGGAGTCCCAAATGGATTTTAGGGTCCGCCCAGCGCATTTTGATCAGGGTAATCGGATTGAAACTGGAAACAATCACCTGGTCATAGAGGTTGCGCTTTTTGATCAGGGCGACTAATGGTTCAACTTGGTTGCCACCGTTCGGGTCTTCGCTTTTGATTTCCACATTCACGCGACAGCGATTGCCCACCAAATCAAAGACTTGGTCTAGGGTAGGCACGCCGACGCCCGCAAATTCGGCACTCAAATGACTGCCTGCATCCAAACCCGCCAATTCCGCAGCGGTGAAATTGCTGACTTTGCCGGCGCCGTTGGTGGTTTTGTTCACTGTGAAATCATGGATCACCACCAGTTGCCCATCCTTGCTGCAATGGACATCCAGTTCGATGCCATCGACGTGCATGTCGAGCGCTTTTTGAAAGGCAGGCAATGTATTTTCGGGGGCAACGGCGCGCGCGCCGCGATGGGCGAAAATTTGTGGATGGCGCATAGGTTCTCCTTTTGTTCGACTTGATGGCGCGCTAGCGGGGTCACTCTATTATTTTAGCCAGTTGGTGGGCCCAGTGGTCTTCATTGCTTACTACTTGGCGAGTTGGACCAAACGTCGACCGTCGATCAAGTCGATTGGCTTAGCAATGGCCCATTTGCGGGCATCGGCGCTGATGGTACCGGTTGTAACCAGATAAGCGCTGGTCGCCCCGGCATTAATCATGGTGCCATAGAGATCGCGCACTACGGGCTCGCCGACGGTGCCAAGGTAGCGCTTGCATTGCACCACCGCACGGTGGCCTTGGCGATCGGTCAATAAAATATCAATGCCACCGTCTTTGGTATCGCGCGTATTGAGCACTTGATAGCCCTGGCGCGCAAAAATACGCTGGGCTACGTACGCCTCAAATTCAGAGGGCGTTAAGGCATACATTTGTTCCAAGCTCAGCGCACGCCACTTAAAATCACCCAACCCTGGGAACAGATAGGCCAGCCAACCGTGTCCTACTGCCCGCCAGCCCAAGAGTACAACCACCCCTAGCAATACAGAAATGGCGATCAAACCCAAGTTTAGCGTATTGCCAATTGCAATCCCTTGTACCAACAGGCGATAGGTCAGCACGCCATAGATTGTCACCCACAAAACTGTGCCAATCATAAGTGCAGCCGCACGTATATGATGTTGGTTGGGCATCCGCCAGCGAGGCGATTGAAAGTGCAAGGTGCGCTGTGCCATGAGTCATAGAAATGCGGATTGCGCAGAAATCGTGCGATTTTTACGCCATCTGTGTGAATGGAAACGGTTAATAAAAGATGTAACTACGCGCCTTACCCCCAGCAGGGTCTCCTGAATCTAAGGACTGAGTTCAGGAGACCCTGCTGGGGGTAAGGCGCCGTAAAAACGTTAAAAACCCAAAATACGGCCCAGAAACCCCTTTTTTGGGGGGGCTGGCGGTGGAAGCGGCGGTGGTTCGTAGGCTAATACGAGTTCCTCTTCCGGTTCTTCGGTAATGCCTAGTTGGCGCTTGAGATCATCGGTCATCGCATGCGGCGTCCACGCGGGCTCCCAGACAATGTTGACGTTGACTGCGCTGGCGCCTTTTTCTAGGAGCGTATTTTCTACATCGGCAATAATTTGCGGCCCCATCGGGCAGTGGGGCGTGGTCAGCGTCATCGTCACATCGACCACGCTGTCGTCATGCACGTCAACGCCATAGACGAGGCCCAGATCAACAATGTTTTGATAAATTTCTGGATCGATCACGGCTTTGAGGAATTCGCGGCTCGTTTCGGCGGTTAATTGTTCACTCATAACATTTCCTTACTCCTGTGGCACAATTTTATAAAGCGCGCTACGCTAGTGCGCGCGTTTTTGTAATAATTCAATCATCATGCCGTGCGTTGCTTTAGGATGGACAAAAGCAACCAAACCATGCACTCCCTGGCGTGGCCTTTCGTCGATCAAACGCAGCCCTTGGTCGCGCAGTTCCGCTAGGGCGACTTCGATATTATCTACTTCAAAGCAAATATGATGCGTGCCTTCGCCCCGGCTTTGCAGAAAGCGCGCAGTGCCGCTGGTCGCATCCGTGGGCGCGATCAATTCAAGCGTGCCGTTGCTTGCATCCAGAAAGGCGGCTTCCACTAATTGTTCGGGAATGGCGACGCGCTCTAACAAGGTGAAGCCTAGCTGGTCACAATAGGTTTTTAGGCTCTCATCCAAGTTGTTAACGACAATGCCAATATGGTCGATTCGTTTGAACATAAGGTAAGTTGTACAATCTTCATAAAAAATATTGTTCAGGTTCTGTTGACTTTGTTAACAGCCACGAATAAATTCAGCTACTAACAATAGCAAGTGCCCTCAGGCACTAGAGGCCTAGTCGCTGCGGCGACTTACTATTGTCAGCCGCGGGATTTATCCCTGCTTACGAAATTCCTCTACACCCAACTTTCCGGCGCGTACTCACCGAACACCACACGCAGCGTATCACAAATTTCGCCGAGTGTGGCATAGACCTCCACCGCTTCGACAAATAACGGCATGAGCGGTGCGTTTGGCGTATTCGCCGCCTGTTCGATGCGCTGCAATATATCTTGTACTCGAGCATTATCACGCTCGGCGCGCAACTTCTTCAGCGCAGCCATTTGTTCGATGCGCACATTCTCGTTCACGCGCAGCAGATCGGCCAGGGTTGCTTCCTCGGTTTGAAAACGATTGACGCCGACGACGATCTGTTCGTTTTTTTCGATAGCACGCTGGGTTTTATAGGCCGCGTCTTGAATCTCGCGCTGGATAAAACCTTCTTCTACGGCTTTGAGCGCGCCGCCCAACGCATCAATCTGGGCAATGTAATCACTGGCTTGACGTTCGATCTCGTCGGTTAGGGCTTCGATGGCATAGGCACCGCCCAGCGGATCGACCGTGTCGGCCACGCCACTTTCATAGGCCAGGATCTGTTGCGTGCGCAGGGCAATTTCCACGGCTTTCTCAGTCGGCAGCGCCAACGCCTCATCTTTGCCGTTTGTGTGCAAACTTTGCGTGCCGCCCAAAACCGCGGCTAACGCCTGCACCGTCACGCGGATGATATTATTGTCTGGCTGTTGCGCGGTCAGTGTACTGCCGCCGGTCTGCGTGTGAAACCGTAAGCGCCAACTTTCGGGGTCCTGCGCGCCAAAGCGCTGGCGCATGATCTTGGCCCAAAGGCGGCGGGCAGCGCGAAATTTGGCAACTTCTTCCAGAAAGTTATTATGGGCATTAAAAAAGAAGCTGAGTTGGCGGGCGAATGCATCCACATTCAGCCCAACCTGGAGTGCTTGTTGCACATATTCAATGCCATCTGCCAGCGTAAAGGCCACTTCCTGCACGGCCGTACTGCCCGCCTCGCGCATGTGGTAACCGCTGATCGAAATCGTGTTCCACTTGGGCACTTCGGCGGTGCAATAGCGAAAAATGTCCGTAATCAGGCGCATGGAGGGACCAGGGGGAAAAATATAGGTGCCACGCGCAATATATTCTTTGAGAATGTCATTCTGCACCGTACCGCGCAGTTGATTGACCGGCACGCCCTGTTGTTTGCCCACGGCGATCACCATCGCCAGCAGGATGGCGGCCGGCGCGTTGATCGTCATGCTAATGCTCACCTTGTCCAGCGGCAGGCCATTGAGCAAAATTTCCATGTCGCACAAACTGCTAATGCACACACCAACTTTACCCACTTCCCCTTCAGCGAAATCATGATCGGCATCGTAGCCAATCTGGGTTGGCAGATCAAAGGCTACGGAAAGCCCGGTCTGCCCTTGGTCCAGCAGATAACGATAGCGTTGATTGCTTTCAGCCGCAGTGCCAAAACCAGCATATTGGCGCATGGTCCATAATCGTCCGCGATACATGTTTGGTTGGACACCGCGCGTAAAAGGGTATTCACCAGGGAAGCCCAGTTGCTCCAAATAGCGTGCTTCATACGAAGCTGCATCACTTTGAGCATCATCTGGCGTATAGAGTGGAGCTACCTCAAGCGTATCGCTGCTGGTGGTGAAGCGCGGGTGGCGTTCACCAAAGCGTTTAACTTGGGGCGCCAGGGTCTTATCTTCCCAGGCTTTTTTGAGCGTTTGGAGCTTAGACAATGGCATAGCGATCAGTTTGTTTCTTGCAAATAACCATGTTGAATCAAATAAGTGCGGACAATGTCAATAAATGTTTTTGACTGTTCCAGACGCTGTTCAGCCAGCCCTTCATTTGGAATATAAGAACCCTTGTAGTCCGTTAATTCACGTTCTTTACGAAGCGTCTCATAGAATTTGCCCATCTCTTTTGATAATAGACCAGGCTTGATAAAATGCTGATGCAAAGCAGATTCTACGCCACTATGTTTAGCGCGCGTCATGCCTTTGATGAGCAAAAGGGCAGAGGCTGCATAAAATATGGCATAGTAACAATGAGAGATGGCTAAACGCTCCATGCCTGCTCGAATCAGTAAATCGGCTGCCGCTAAATCTTCGGTGCCGTTTTCCAGATAAATGCGAATTTCATCATATTGGGCCGTGGTCATCACATAGTCTCCAGACGCAGGATTTTTTCTGTATTCAAAATTCGTATCAAGCTGTATCGCGTCTGAAACTTTTTTCCATAGGCCAATTCCGTCGCGCTGAATATTGCGCCACAGCGAACTGCCTCGGCGATGCCATTGTTGCTCATCCGGTAACATGAGCAATGGACTTAGAATGCAATCATGCGCTCCACCGGCATCCGAGGCAAGCTTGTAGATCGTTGCCTGTTCTGGTTGGCTAAGCGCTCGATTGATCAAGATCAGCAGGTCTACATCGGACTCAATTCGTTCCTCGCCCCGCGCCGCTGAACCATAGAGGATGACGTCCTCGACTACGTCGCCATAGCGCGTTTGTAGTACAGGCAAAAACTCGCTTACGGCGCGCCACTCCGCAGGCGACATGGAAGAGCGGGCCAGTTGGGTTTCAAGCTGGCGCAACCAATCTATGCTGCGTTGCTTTGGAGCAAATTTTTGCTGATTTTGCGCAAACTGTTGGTGTAGATTGGCCGTCATTTTTGCCTCTATCAGGCTCTTTCGCGGCCCAGATGCATTGGAAGGTAAGCACAACGCATCTGGGCCGCAGCAACAAGACCCTTACATTTCACTGCGACCCATCAAGGCGCGCCCGAGCGTTACCTCGTCGGCATATTCTAAATCGCCGCCAACCGGCAACCCGCGTGCTAAACGCGTCATGCGGATGTTGAGCGGTTTGAGTAAGCGCGAGATGTACATGGCCGTCGCTTCGCCTTCCAGGTTTGGGTTGGTCGCCAGGAGGATTTCGCGAATGGGCGCGCTCTGACCGTTGGCGTCGGCAGAATTAGCCGACTGAACGCGCCGCAGCAGATCGGTGATTTTCAGATCATCCGGCCCCACACCGGCCATGGGCGAGATCGCACCGTGCAACACATGATAGACGCCATGATATTCACGCGTGCGCTCGATGGCCTGCACGTCCAGCGGTTCTTCCACGACACAAATGAGCAACTGATCACGCTGTTGGTCGGTGCAGATCGGGCACGGGTCGCGGTCGGCAATGTTGTGACAGATACTGCAAAAAAGCGTATTTTCCTTGAGTTCTTGCAATGCAGTCGCCAAATTCGTGGCGACCGCAGCATCAACGCGCAGCAAGAAATAGGTCAGTCGACTGGCCGTCTTGGGACCAATGCCAGGCAATTGACTAAACGCTTCAATTAATTTACTAATCGGTTCGGCTAAAGGTTGCATAAAAGGTTCAATCTAGAGCAAATAAAGCGACAAGTTGACCTCGACTACGGCGGGCGCTGACAAGCGGTTAACCAGGTTACCCTATCATCACCTATGAATTCGACGTCAGCTTGTCAGCGAATCAGAATCCCAATCCGGGCGGCAGGCCCATCCCGCCGGTCAATGAGCCCATGCGCTCTTCGGACAGCGCCTTGCTTTTTTGCAGGGCATCATTCACGGCGGCCAACACCATATCTTGCAATAGTTCAACGTCTTCGGCGCTGACGGCTTCGGGCTTAATCGTGATCGAACGAATTTCTTGAGCGCCGTTCGCAACCACGGTAACTACGCCGCCGCCAGATGTAGCCGTCACCTCTTCATCGGCCAACGCTTCCTGGGTTTTTTCCATTTCCTCTTGTAACTTGCGCATCTGCCCCATCAAGTTATTCATGTTGCCGCCGCCGCCACCCATGCCCGGTAGCCCCATGCCGCCCGGTAATGGACGACTGCCACCACCGCCAACGCCGCGATTCTTTTTAAGTTTAGCCATTTTTTTGTTCCTTTTTAGATGAATGCTACTTCTAAACTATACGGCATAAAACAGGCTCGATCATTCTGGCCCAGATGAAGCAAACCAAATGACGCCATTCGGAGGCCGTTTATGCCAGCTATTCTGCCTTTATTATACCACTTCTGCCCCTAAATTGCTGAGTGCGTACTCGACCAATGGATCCGGCCCATCAAGCTGCTCCTGCGTGGGTGCGATGCTGATCATGTTGGCTAATTTTGCCTGTTCACCAATCTGGCATTCGAGCGTAATCGATCGACCGACAAAGTTAGACAGAATGCCCCCTACTTTCGCCAAATTATCAGGGCGGGCGACCATATCGCGTGTAAACTCGTTCGTTCCAAACGCCAAGGCCACCGTTTGCTCACTCACTGCGATATCGCGCACCGAGCGCAGCGCTGCCTCCACCTGAACGCCGCACTGTTTGCGCACCACCCCTAAAAGCTCTTTCCACCGTGCGTTCAATTTCTGAATGGCGGCGCTATCTAACGGTGGCGGCTCGACTGGGGCAGGTTTCTGGTCTGCCGGCTGCAGAACTGCGGGTGGATTCACCACCGGTTGTGCACTGGGCGTGGCCGTGGGTGCATCTATCGGCAACGTTGCCGGTGCTATAGGTGTTGGCCATTGCACCGTAGGTTGGGCAAAGGTAGGCGCTACGGCAATTGGTGCGCTTATCATATCGCCTTGGATGGACTCAATCAGCGCCAATTCGAGCGGCAACTGGGGGTGATAGCCGCCTTTTAAATCTTGAATCGTCGCGTTAAAACGCTTGATCGCGGCAAAGGTTGCCGGCCCCGTCAACTGTTTGGCCTGCAATTGCATCTGCTTGATCGTCTCGGCTGGCAGCTCATAGAGCAGCGCGGTGTCGCCCGTCATCTGGATCACCATGATCCCGCGCAAATACTCGATCACCTGGTGGCAAAATTCGGTCAGGCTGGCGCCTTCGACCACGAGTTGTTGGATCAAGGCTAGCCCGGCCGTCACATTTCTGGTGGCTAAAGCATCGACCAGCGCGGCCACGGCCTGGGCGCTCACTGCGCCTAACGCTTGTTGCACCTGGTTAAAGGTGAGCGTCTCTGCGCCATAATTCAACATTTGGTCCAGCAGGCTAATCGCGTCGCGCATACAGCCCTGCGCGCTGCGCGCAATGGCGGTCAAAGCTTCCGGGTCGGCCTTAAACTTTTCGGCGTTGATGATGTGTTGTAAATGGGCGGCAATTTCGGGCACGGGAATGCGCCGGAAGTCAAACCGTTGACAGCGGCTGAGCACGGTGGCTGGAATCTTGTGCGGTTCGGTGGTGGCCAAGATAAAGCGGGCATGTGGCGGCGGCTCTTCCAAGGTTTTGAGCAGAGCATTGAAGGCGCTGTTGCTCAACATGTGCACTTCATCAATCACGTACACTTTGTAACGCCCTTCGCTGGGCCGAAAGCTAACCTTGTCGCGCAATTCACGAATATCATCGACGCTGTTATTGCTCGCCGCGTCGATCTCAACCAGATCCAGCATGCGCCCTTCGCTGATCGCGACGCAAGTGGGGCATTTGTCACACGGGCGGTCTGCTTCGGGCGCGGTGCAATTGAGCGCTTTGGCTAAAATGCGCGCCGTCGACGTTTTGCCGGTGCCGCGCGGTCCACAAAAGAGATAGGCATGCGCCACGCGATTATCGCGCAGCGCGTTGCGCAACGTTTGCATCACATGTTCTTGGCCGACGACTTCGTCGAAGGTTTGGCTACGCCATTTGCGATAGAGTGCTTGAGCCATCTTAATTAAGATTTTGATAAACGATCAAAAATTGACTGACCCCTCCCCAGCCCTCCCCTACAGGGAGGGAGCCGTCATGGGAGAGGCGAAGTTACTCATTCTGTCCCTGATGGCGCTTTCGAGAGCCCTCTGGGCGCGCTGTGCGAACAGTCCCCTCTCCCAGCGAAGCGGCCGGGGGAGGGGTCCATTAGCGCATATAATGTGCCAGCGATGTGCATAAACTCACTTTACCATACTGCCAACGCACCCATAGTAAGATTGCCCCACAACCAATGATGGTGGCAACCAGACCCAGCAGGCCCGCCTCTGGGCCAAAGGCGGCGCCGGTCCAAAGGTCAGGCCCGCCTTGTTGCAGGGCGATGATGGTCACATTGCCAAAATCGCGACCACTGACCGGGAAGCCTAGCACACTCCCTTGGAAAAAATTCCAGGTAATATGCAGACCAATCGGAATCGCCAGGTTGCCGGTCAATAGATAACCAAGCCCAAAAAATAACCCCACCACCATCAGAACAACGGTGCTGCCCCAGCTACTATGCGGGTTGCGCACATGCAATAGGCCGAAAAACACGGATGAAACTAGCCAGGCTGCTAGCACTGCGCCTTGCGTGCCCAACCAGGGAAAATTGAACCCTTCGGCCAGATTGCGCAATTGATAGCCGCGCGCCAGCAATTCTTCGGTGAGCCCAACAACGACAAAAACCAGCAAAGTCGCCAGAATGGTCAGCGGAAAAGGCAGGGTAATTTGGGTTTGTTGGAACGTATTGGTAATTTTCACCCAACCGTTAAACCATTCCACCCAAAAAATCAAACCCATTAAAATCGCGCCTAAGATCAGACCAAAGCTAAAGTCCAGCCACCAACGCTTGTCCTGGCGAAAGCCAAGATCAGCAAAAGAACGGTGGTCAATCCAGCGTACCACCAGCCAGGTCGAAAGCAGGATAGCTGGCAGCCGCAACATAAATTCAACCAGCAGATCTCTGATCCGCTCTGAGGTTTGAAAGGTGACCGGCAAGCCACTGGCTACTAAATCGCCTATGGCAAATTTCAAGAGCGCAGGCGTATAAATCCACAGCACAAAGTGGATGGCAATGCGCCAGCCTGCTCGCAAACGTTTTTCGGTTGTATTCCAAAAAAGCCATCTCACCCAATGCATACGGTTGACTCAAAAGATTATAGATATACACGATGTTATTTTAACCTGGAATGCTCTGTGGTGAAAATGATACACTGTTCAGGCTTCATCCACAGATTGTACAGATAAAAATTCAAAAATCTGCGTAATCTGTGGCTAAAAACTCTTGGCGAATGAATCGCTACAAAATAACAATGTTACGCAACCACAATCAGGTTGACAAATCTTGTGAAAATTAATACAATCGTATATAGATGGATACATGACGCTGTTTGATGCGCTTGCGCTGTGACAAGTGACATTTCTCTCGTGTGGTATAGATGCCTCTGTCACCTTGCAAGCCTACGCTTAGAAAATTTGCGCGCCGTGTTGTACGCGCTGAGTAGCCGCAAGAGGAGCACCAAGATGAAGAAGCTTAAGCCAGACGCAAAAGTTAAAGCGGATGAGTATAAAGCAAAAGTACAAGGCGAACTCCCCGCCAAGCCAGCTACACTACGCCCAGCTACACTACGCCCAGCTACACCAGCCGACAACCCAGAGGACGTTATCGAATCGTCGAATGATCTCGTGGGCCAACGGATTGAAGAGGCCATGCGCCAGGGGATGTTTGACAATTTGCGCGGGCATGGCAAGCCCCTAGATTTGCGTCGCAACCCCTTCGTGCCCGAAGACCAAGAGATGGCCTTTCATTTGCTGGAAAATAGTGGCTTTTCTCCCAGTTGGATCGCTGAGCGCACCGCTATGTTGCGTACGATCGAGCAGTGGCGTGCGACGCTCCTTAAACTGGCGGCTCATTATCAAGGTCTGTGGCAAACAGCCACCACCGAACAGAGCCGGCAACAGGTGCAAGAACGCTGGGAACTCCAACTGAGGGGCTGGACGGATGAGCTGCAAAACCTCAATCGGCGCATCGAGACCCTCAATTTGACGCAACCAATCGCCCGTTTGGAGATTTTTAAGCTAGTGCTCGACGAGGAACTGACGCGCGCAGGGATGAAACGGGTGCTTTGAGCGGAAAATTTACAACGAATGCGGAAAACAACGAATAATACTGACAGGCACTATTCGTTGTTTTCCGCATTCGTTGTTGTACCTCGTATCCCACCAGATCATTCTGCTTCCTCAGGGTTCAGAAGATGGCGTCTTACGCCCATTACATGATCAGAAATTCAGAGCCCAGAGGGTTCAGAGGCCAAAGCGGATGGGGACAACACCAGGCGAAATCCGACATAGCTGTCCCAGTTGCCAGGGCCGTCACTGACCCGCACAGAGG
>JBBREZ010000012.1:0-32009 GCA_038225095.1 Caldilineales bacterium | reverse complement strand
CGCCCCCGTAGTTGCCCTGGTCCTCGAAGGCACGACTGCAATTGCCGCCGTTCGCAACACCGTGGGCGCCACCAAACCGGCGGAGGCTGCACCCGGCACCATTCGCGCCGACTTTGGTCTGGAAATTGGGCGCAATCTAATCCACGCCAGCGACGGTCCCGAGACGGCGGTCAGCGAAATCGCGCTCTGGTTCGGTGCAGACGTGGTTGAGTGGAAGCGCGCCAACGACGCGTGGATCTTTGAATAAGGGATTGGAGAGGTAGACAGTAGACCGTTCATGCTTCCTACACGTATATTCCTACACGTATATTCCTACACGTATATAAAGCCGGACGGCCACAAAAAGAAGAAAAAACTAGCAAACAATTTCATTTGGTTACGCCCGCTCCAAAGTCGCCGGTGCGTAGCGAAGGATTAAGTAACGGAAATGAGCAGAAATATTTTCCTTGATGTGACCCAATCGCCCTACAATGCGATCGGCGATGGTAATGCAGATGATGCTGCTGCCATCCAAACTGCCATCGATCATGCCGCTTATACAAACCAGGGTGGGCTAGTTTGGTTACCACCTGGTGTTTACAAGCTTGGGTTTGGCCTTTCGATTACCCAGTCGGTTATTCTGGCTGGCGCTGGGTGGAGCACTCCACCAACCGATGTAGCAGGCACCCCTTTAAGTAATGTCGGCAATGGATCGTGGCTTTCGGTCGATAGCACCGAGTTTAGTCCGCTTACGATTACCAGTACGGCGCGTGGCTGTACGATTCGCGACCTGGCCGTGGTGCATCGGCAACCGACTAATGTGCTGGCCGGTTTTGGGCCGGTTAATTATCCGTACGCGATCGCCGTACGGGCCGACGATGTGCGGATCGAGAACGTGTTTCTTTATAACCCGACCCGCGGTATCGATATCTCCAATTCCACTGGTTCGGTTGGGCGCGTCACTCTTAATCGGATTTGGGGTCAACCCTTCCAAGAAGGCATTCGGATTGATAATGCCCTCGATGTGATTAAGATCGACAATGTGCATTTCTGGCCGTTCTGGAGTGCCTATAATACGGTCACCGAGTATCAGCGGAATAATACCAACGCGATCTTATCTTACCGCAACGACAACCCGCACTTTTCTAACATTTTTGTCCATCGCTGCAATAATGGTTTTGTATTCAGCTCATCGGGTAGCGGTGCAACGCACGGCGTCACCAGCAAGTTTCACATGATGAACGTCGACATTGATTTCTGTACGCATGGCATCAATATCGATGGGACCGGGACCACGGGCCAAGTGGCGAATCTGACCATTCAAGGCACCCCAGGCAATCATGGAATTTGGGTGCATGCCAATGACGTTAAACTGCAAGGGACAAATGTGCGAGTAACCGATGTTAGAAACAATGGCATCCGCATTGAAGGCAGTGGCACGGTCGCCATGCTGGAAAATGTGTTCATCGACCGCTGGAATACCTCGGGCGCAGGGTTTCCTGGCATCGAGGCGGTCACACCAGCCACCGTTTACCTGGGGCGTAGCCGGCTCTTCCAAGGCACTGGGCCAGAGACGGGCGGCCGCGGCACCTTTGTGCTAGCCAAGTGACGACTCCCACGCCTAAAGCTCGTGGGCTTCTACAGTCTTTCAACGTTCGGCTGTCGTTCGGCGAGGCTCTCGAACCGCACCAGTACGCACCATTGACACCAAGCGTCGAAGTTTTACCTGAGCAACGTTTCTGCTCAGAATGCCCTACTGCGGTTGTTAAAGTACAGATATATTATACCATGTTTAGGGGTATTAATTGTGTCAAAGTGCTTACGGCTCGCCTTGGTTCGCTGAGCTCACCAAGCGAATCTGGGCCTGAGCTTTGTCGAAGGCCGCCGAAGTCAATGATGTCGGGGCTCCCTCTGGGACCCAGTAGGATTTGCGCTGATCGGGTACCCCCTGGGTGCCACGAGTAAACATCGTGGGCTTTCCAGCCTACGATTGTAAAGCAGGGACAAGCCAAGCGCTTTAGCCTTGGGTAATTGACTCAAACCTTTTTAGCTTTGCAAGTTCAGATCGCCGCTCTGACCAACAAAGTAGCTAAACTAGAGGAAGCTACTGGCGACGCACGCCCAAAACCTGCCATCCTAGATCCAGCTGGCTTATGACCAAATCCACGTTACTTGCTCCCTATTGGACGGCTCAATTGTCGCTGCCAATGCATCGACTTCCAATCGCTCGGCCAATTGTAAATCAACACGTACGCCCAGGTGATTGCCCAGTTCTTTCTCCAATTCAAAAAAACCTAGTAATCCCGGCAGAACGGCAAAGCGTACGGTCAACGTCAGAATTTCACCTGACGCAGTCGTCGTTATCCCTAGCCCATCAATCCTGTATTGTTGGCGCAGACTTTGTTCACATGGGCGCAATAAATCAGGCACGGCTTCTAGGGCTATGCCGGAATGACGACGAATGGCTGGCGACGCTGGTGGATGGCGTTGATTGGCCGCAGGGCGTGCATAATAAGTGCCGCGTCCCTCGCCACATTTTTCCAGATGGCCCCATTCTACTAATTCAGCGAGTCGGCGCGTCGCGGTGGCTTTGCTAACGTGCAGGGTTTCCATCAGGAGTTTCGACGTTACTCGGCCGGCCGCTTTGACGATTTCAAGCACCGTGTGATCTGCTATCGTTAGCGAACTTGCGGCGGGCGGCAAGGTAGCCTCAGGCAGCCCTTTCTCCGCCCCCGCGCCATACTGCAATACCGAAAATTTTTGTTGTAATTGATTGAAATATGTCACCTGATCCTCAAAGCCAGCTTGACGACTTTGTTCATAGCCGGTTTGCCAGTGGTGGCGGGCTGCTTCGGCCTCACCTAGTTCGGCCAGCACCTCGGCCAAATTGGAATGGGCTTTTATTTCGACTAATGGCAGTCCAATTGCCTGGCAGATAGCCAAACTTTCGCGATAGGCTGCCATTGCTTCTGACAAATGGTTACCCAGGTGATGGGCCATGCCAATGTTCAGGAACGCGGCCGCAATCAAATTGCGGTTGCCCAATTTTTGATAAGTTTTCATGGCCTCTTCATAGGCCGCAATCGCCTGTTGATATTCACCCATATCATTGTAGATCAACCCTAGATTGTTACAAGAAGCCGCGATCAACAAGAGATCGCCAGTCTTTTCGCGCAAAGCGAGCGCGTTTTGGGCCGCTTGAATGGCGTTGCTATAGGTTTTTTGACGACGATACAGGCTGGCGAAGGCATCATCAATGTTGGCGCGTTGTTCGAGCGCCGTGGTGGGCGTCTGGGCTAGCGCCCGTTGTAAATCAGCACTGGCCTTATCCCAATCTTGGCGAAAAATATAAAGCCAAGCCCGATCTTTCAGCAGATCCAAGACTTCCGGGTCAGCTGCGGAAAAACGCTCCAATGCCTGTTGATAATAGCCCAAAGCGTGCAGTTGATTGTAATTTTCATATAATTTACCCAGGCGCCGGTAAATCCGCGCTTGCACAAATGTTTCATCCGACACCGTAAGCGCGCGCCGGCACGCTGCTACCGCCTCTTCATGGCGACCACTTTTGCTAAATAAGTCACTTAATAAAATCTGCACTTCGCGCCATTGGGCAGCCGATATGGAATGCGGCTTAAATACGAGCAAGGCCGTGCATAATTCTTCAATTTGGAGCTCGTTGACCAAGTCATCCGCGGCGCGCAGCAAAACCGTGACCGCGTCCTCCCAGCTTTGGGCCTGCTGAAGATGTTTGGCCGCTTTTAATGGTTCATGTTCTGCCAGATAATAATTCCCCGCTTGCTGGTGACGGCGGCGCAAATTGGCAGATGATTGACGCGCATACACATATTTCTGCAACACCGGCGAGAGCCACAAATAGCGGGCGCCATCACCCATTAATAAAAAACGCTGTGCTGTGAGATAATCTAAAGCAGTTTCGATCTGATCTAGATGTTCGTCCGTGGTCATCTGCAATAAGAGGGTGCGCGGAAAGACATCTTCAAAGGTGGCCGCAACGCCCAGCAAGGCGTGGGCGGCTTTATGAATTTGGAGGGGACGCGAGACCTCTTCCAGCGCGAGTTGTTGCAATTCATCATTCGCATCGCCCGCGCGTTGTTGACGATACAAACGTTGGGCCACTTCGCGGATCGCACGGTTGCGTTCATCAAAGAAAGTATCGGTGGTGGGAATGCCGGTCAAGGCAATCAAGGTCTCGGTTGCGCGGCCACCTTCGACAAACTCATCTGGATGCAACGGCTCCACATAGCGATGGCGCAGAATGTTGTAACGCCACCAATGCGGATCGCGCCAGGTTGGATCATCCAGCGGGCGCAATTGCCCCAATGGATAGGGCGCGGGCGTCGGGGCAAGCCGGTTAACCGCCCATTGCAGGACGAGCCGCATGGCATGACCCCGTTCATCGGCGGTGGGCGAGACATCATCCAGCACAAGCAGCGGCCCAATCAACATGGAATTCGCCAATGGTGAGCGGGCCAAAGCAAGCGCGCTATGATAATTTTTGAAAGCGGCGTTGACCCATTGGGTAAAATCCGCTTCTGATGAGGGAGCGGCGGGATGAGCGAAGGCAGCGGTCGTCAGGCTAAGGGTGCTTGTTAGTTCAGGCATAAGTTAAAAGTAAACGTAACTGTTCCGGCGTAGTGAGACACAGGTAAACAGGGAGACAGGTAAACACGGCGTACGCCCGTGTATCCGTGTTTACCTGTCTCCCTGTTTACACAAGGGCGGAACAGGTACAAATAAAGCGTAAATATGAGCCGTTTTGAGCCGATTCAGGCCGGTAAATGCCAGCAAATTGCGCGAATGGGGACTATACTTAAGTCCATCCATCATAATGACAAGCGGAGGAATTTTCTGTGTGCTCAGACCCTTTACGTTATATAATCTATCATAGACGCCCCCCCAACCTGGCGATTGGCCTGTACATCGGCTTTATTTTATTTATTCTATCATCCATCCTATGCCCGCCACTTGTCAAGGCGCAAATTAGGCTAACTAGCCTGGTGCCGGCCCAGACTGCCATCTGTGTTGGCGTCACGGCCATCCCGCGGCTTGAATGTGATGCGCTTGTTACATTGTACGAAAGCACCGATGGTGCCCACTGGCTGGACAATACCAACTGGCTCACTGTGAATGCCACCATTTCGCCTTGTAACTGGCACGGGGTTGTCTGTGAAACGGGTTTTGTAGGGCAATTACTGTTGGCTGGCAACCAGTTGCGCGGGCCAATCCCGCACGCGGTAGCGATGCTTACTCATCTGACCCACTTACAGCTCGCCAACAATCAATTGCGCGGGCATGTCCCCCTGGTTGTGTGTGATCTGGTCACGCATCTACAAACGGCCACTTTGAGTCATAACGAGTTGATCTCGGACAATCGCAAGGTCAAAGCCTGTCTCGATTTATTGGATCCACACTGGGCCGCCACGCAAAATGTGCCACCCGCCAATTTGCGCGTGAGCGATATCACCACCCACAGTTTAACCTTGAACTGGACACCCATTCTCTATACGGGCGATGGCGGTTACTATGAAATTAGCACGGCGACGACGCTGACGGGCACGTTTACCGTGTACGGCCAGACGCTCGACAAAACCACCGATCATTATCAGTTAGATAATCTGGTACCCGGCCAAACTTACTATATCCGCATCCGCACGTATACGCCAGTCTTGAATGGCGCGCCGCGTGAGGTTTGGAGTGAAGCAAACCAGATGGTTGCCGTCACCCAGGCAACAAGCGGTAAGGTGCTGGTGATCGCCTACTTCCCAGCCGACAACGATCTTTCACCCTATACCGAGAGCATTCTGCGTCGTTTCCAGATCGGCACGGCGCTCAATCCCAATGTACAGGTTGTTTTCCTGGCCGACCAACAGGGCGACCATAACACGCAGATTTTTGCGATCACGCACGGCATCATCACGCCCACCCAAGCAGTGCAAGCACAATGGGGCTCCGATGAACTGAACACCATGGATCCCCAGGTATTAACTTGGTTTCTGCAATATGCCCGCAGCCACTATCCTGCCAGCCGGACCGTTGTCGCGCTGATGGGGCATGGCGCCGGTTTGACGCCCGAAGTGCCCAGTCTACCAACCGAGTCAGCCGTCAGTGCAGCTGCGCTGACGACAAAGTTGCCCCCTGCGCTGCCGCAAGGGCACGAACACACGCCCGGCGATGTCACGGACAATGGCGGCTATCTCAGCACGCTGGGCATCGCGCAGGCATTAGCCGCGGCCACGGACAACGGCGCCAATCCGTTTGATGTGGTCTTTTTTGACCAATGTTTTCAGGGCAATCTGGACGTGCTATATGAAATGCGCAGCAGCGCGCGCGTCTTTGTGGCTTCGCCCAACTACGCTTGGTTAGTTGCCGCCTACCAAAAGTATTTACCTGAATTTACCCCAACCGCTGCGCCAGAAGCGATGGCCAACGCCATTATCAATCTCTATCAAGCCTCGCTTACCGACCAGGAACCCAATGTGATCTTTTGGGTGCGCAGCGCTGATATCACCGCGATTGAAAACGCAGTCAGCCAGCTTGGGGCAACCCTGCAAGCGGCCACGCAAAACGGCCAGGACAGCGGGATTTTGGCGGCCGCCCGCAACAGTCAATATGTGGACACGACCCAGTGTGGACGTGGCAATATGAAACTGGGCCCACCAGATGAATTACTGGGCGCTAATTCGTTCGCCCGCAACTTGCTACATACCTTTGCCATTGGCGACTCGCTTGGCGTGCATGATGCCGCAGACAAAGTGGTAACAGCATTGACCACGGTGCATAGTCTCGCCCGCACGGGCAACCCTTATATTGCGCCGACCAATTTCTGGGATTACACCGACACGCTCACCATTCTGGCCCCGTTGCGGCGTGATCTAACGCAACGCGAAATGCTCGCCGCGAAGATCTGGCGCGCCAGCATCTACACATCGACCGTGCCCCTGAATGCCGCGTGGGTGTTAACACCAACCCTCATGCTGCCGATCCCAGGTAGTTTCGCAACCACGCGTGATGGTCAGTGGGACGACTTCATGGCTACCTGGTATACGAATTCGCTCAGGCCGACAATTGGCGAATGGTGTCATTATATGCCACCCCCATTAGTAACCAGTGACGTCACTGAGACGCTGGCGCTTACCGTAACACCAATGGTCAATACGCTCCAAATAAGCTGGTCTAAGACCAGCAACGATGCGGCGACCGCCTATTGGCTATTGGCCAGAAAAACCGATAACCGCAATTGGATGGTGCTAGCGACTGTCCCGCTGACCCAGACCAATTATACCGTGTTGCAGCCAGCCACCGGCAATAGCTATCAATTCAGCGTGGTGGCCGAAGATGAAACCGGCCTTGTACTAGCCAAAGCCAACGCAGCCACCTATACTGCGCCGCCGCCAGCCGTGGATAAACGCATTTATCTGCCCTACGTCCAGCGCTAGTCGCCAACCAACCATCCCTCTTATACGTGTAATCAAAAGAGCCGAGCCAATTGCTCGGCTCTTTTGATTGCTAATAGAGCAATCCAATCAACATGCCACCAATGCTGTAGGCACCCAGTGGGTACCCGTGCAGACTACAAGGCGCAGCCAGCACGGGTACCCACTGGGTGCCTACGATTGTCCAACCTTTCGCTGCTGTCCCGTATGCCACTTGACGCGGAGCGTCAGGACTACGTTCCCACGCGCCCAGGGGGCTCCCGGCGTGCGGAACGAGCAAAACGCCGATCTACTATACAGCCCAAACAAGAGCCGATTTGAGCCGATTTTACGATGTAAACGCCAGTAGAAGCGCGCTCGCGCCCTGTATGATCAAGCTACAAAGTCCAAGTTGCCCCGTAAAAGTCGCTACGCCATCCTTCCATCGCAGGCCCAGGTGACGCGGACAAGTGTTCGATCATTGATGTTCAAACAGTTCACACTCGAAAGGATTATCCTATGCCCTCCTACCCTGTATCACGTTGGATCGGCGCCGCGGTGGTGCTGATCGGCCTGTTGCTGGCAAGCGTCGTGCACGCGTACGCCGCCGATCCAAGCACGACCAACCAGCAACCAACGATTAATGGCAATTCCGGCCAACTCGTCCTTACCAACAGCGTCCAGCCAGCCAACCAACCGGTCAACGCTGGCGCCATCGTCACCTATACGATTACATTGGCGCACGACGGTGGCGTTGGCCCGGTCGAGACCGTAATAAGCGATGTGCTGCCGATTGGCATTCGCTTGGCCGGTCCGGTTACCCTCCACGAAGTGACGCCGAACGTCGGGCCACTCCTGGTGCGCTTTCGAGAAAGAGGCGTGAGCTGGCGCGGCCACCTTTCGCCGGGCGCTCAATTGGCGATCAGCTTCCCAGTGCAAATTGGCCGTTGTACACCCGCCGAAGTAATTGCTGGCGTCGCCACGCGCCACAATGTCGCCACTGCCCGCCAGGCGGACGGCAGCGTCATTTCGGCTGCGGCGGATATCACGGTCAATTGCAGCGACCCGCTGGCCAACGTGAGCGTCACCCAAACGATCACACCGGCGAACGCGACTGATCTAGGCATGTCAGCCGACGCAGTGGACGTAGCGGCTAGCGCTGTTTCGCTCAACCCAGACGTGATCGACGTATTACCTGGCGAGACGTTGCATCAGCACATTCAGGTGACCAACAACGGCATCATCGCCGTGCTGATTGGGCTGGTCACCCGCCAGAAGATCGAAGAGGTCCAAGGTGGCGTTGGCCAGGGTTTCTTTGGTTCGCCCGCCTATTTCCAAGTTGCCTTGCAGCCTGGCGAAACCAAAGTGCTTGACCGCGATTTCACGTTGGCAGAAGACTTGAAGCCGGAAACCGTGATTGTGCAACAATTGGGCTACTGCGCGCCAGACGAAGCGACACCGGCCTGCCCGGATCCCCAGAATGACAAAGTTGGCTTCTTGTACTTTGCCAAGCCGATCCGCATGGCTCTTCGTTTGCGCGATCTGGGCGATGCACCCGATAGCACCAATCACTTTACCAAGACAATGGAAGCCTATGTCGGCATCAAGGCGCACTTTCCCACCGTCTTTGACCCCGCGACCGGTGCCGAACAAGGCCCCATGCATATCTTCCCGCGGCCATTCCACCTCGGTCAACTGGTCAGCCAGGAAGTGGACGCCGACCGCGGTCCCGACCAGGACGCTATCCACAATATCCTACCGCGCTTCGATCGCGCCAACCTGGATCGTTTCGACGATGGCATCCAGCCACGCACGTTAAATTTTAGTGACTGTCAGGCAACCACAATTCCCGTGGAAGTCTTCATCGGGCCCAACGCTGCGGCCTTGCTGGCCCAATCCGATCACAAGGGTTACATCAATATCTGGCTCGACAGCAATCGTGACGGCGATTGGGCCGATGCTGTCCCGTGTCCAACGCAGGCGGGTAACGCACCGGCCACGGCGCTTGAACATATCGTCATCGATTACCCCGTGGATGTGACGACATTGGGACCCGGCTTGCACACCCTGAACGTGCCAAGCAAGCTAGTTTCCTGGCCCGCCAAGTTTAGCGATAAGCGCGCCTGGTTGCGCGTCACATTGAGCGAACGCGTGGCGAATAAGCCATTCAACATCAATGGCCTTGCCTACGGCGATGGGCGCGGTTATGACCAGCCCTTTGCCTTTGGCGAAACCGAAGACTATGTGGTGAACACCCGTGACCTGGTCAACGGCGCCGATATGGTGCTGCATAAAGAAGGGGTGGTAAATCAGGATTTTGAAACGGCGCCTGGCTTTGATGTAGGTGAAACCGTTTGGCTGATCCGTTACCACAACCAGGGTCTCGACGTGGCGCACAATGTGCTCATCAGCGACACCTTGCCCACCGCGATCGTGGTCGATGATGCGTCGCTCCATATCCGTTCGATCCCACCGCTCACCTATACGCGCACGGGCAATCTGCTGCTCTTCAAACCCGGCGACGTGGCATCGAGTCGCGGTGGTGAAATTCTTGTGCGCGTGCATTTCCAAAAACCAGTGGCAGAATTGCAAGCGATCACTAACACGGTAATGGTGAGCAGCGGCAACGACGGTGACGCCACCAATAATCAGGCGACAGCCAGTGTCCAACTCGGTCTGCGCACGCCGCTAATCACCTATCCCGGCAACGGTACGACGTGCAGCACGACCTTCGAGAGTCGTGGCCGCGCCATCCCTGGCAGCGAAGTTTCCCTCTATGTGGACAATGCGCTCAGCGCCACGTTAACGGCCGATGCCAGCGATGGGCACTGGTCACAACTGGTCACGTTGACGCCTGGTACGCACACGTTCTTTGCCCTGGCGCGCAAGAATGGCATCAGCAGCCACCCTTCGGCGACGATCAGCGTTATTGTCGATCCATCCTTGCCGTATGATCCGTTGAGTGTGCGCTTTGTGGATGAAAATGGCAACGTGCGCCGCCCCGTTGACGCGAGTGGCCGCACCGATGCCGAAAAATGGAACATCCGCCTGCGCGCCAACACGAACTACACCGTCACCCTGAAAGTCTGTTGCAGCGATCCAATCAGTGCGACAGTTGCCCTGGCTGTGCCGGGCGTGGGAACGGTCAATCTGATCTACAATGCAGGACGCAGTCTGTTTGTTGGCGCCTTCAAAACGGGTGATGGTGTTCAGAACCCGACGGCGCAGCCAATCTCCCTGACGGTCACCTGCGACGACGTGGAGCGCACCTTTGACGGTCAAGTCTTGATTGACCCCGAAGGCGTCGTTTATGACGTGAGCAACCATCAACCGTTGAGCGGCGCGAACGTGGCCTGTATGCAAGCCGACGCCACCACCGCCAACGCAGGTAGCACAGCAGCTTTCGAACTCTGGCCTGCCGCTGACTATGGCCAGGTAAACCCGCAGAGCACGCAAGCCAATGGTACCTTTAGTTTCTGGACGCCCGCTGGCACCTATCAATTGAATGTCAACCATGTTGGTTATCAGCCGTACAGCAGCCCAAGCCTTGATGTCGTGGACCAAACCGTCCATTACGATGTGCCACTGACGCCGGTGATCAACGACGCGGCAAGCCAAGTGATCGAAGCGAGCGCGGATGGCTTCAAGCCGGCGCTTGTCACAGTGAAACCTGGCGCAGTGATCGAATGGGTCAATCTAGACACAGTTGGTCACACAGCCACCAGCGCTGATTTGGCCCAAAGTGCCGCGGCCAACGCCGCGACACTTAGCTGGGATAGTGGTTTGCTGCCTGTGGGCACCAGCTACAAATTCCGCATGAACACAGAAGGTACGTTCACTTACGTGGATCGCACCAATCCAGCCAATACAGCTACGATTATTGTCAGCAACAATCCAACCGTTGGGCAACAGGTCATCTATCTGCCGATGGTGAAGCGGTAGACCGCACAGCCTCTAATAAACGCTTAACTAGTAGGCGTAAGCAAGCCGTGTAGTTTGCATCCTCAGATGCGCTCCTTTTGACCGGAGAGGCGCATGTGAGGATGCTGACTACACATGACCGAAATAGATTTTAACTTTCACAAAACGCTACCGTCGTTGGCTTTATACGCACCACCACCCACCATAAATCCACCCCACGCGCTACATTGTCGGATTGCCGACAGAAAAGCGCACTGGTTGCCGCTAAGATAGTCCATATTTGTGATTTCTTTCTCAAACTTAGTGGATAACCATTCTGCATGACCAACCAAACCAGCGCGCCCGCCATTGCTCTTTCTATCGCCGCGCAACCAGCCAAGCCGGTCCTCATTCGGCTTGAACATTTAAGCAAAACCTACGCCGAAGCCGGTCAAGACCGCATTGTGTTAGACGAATTGAACCGTGAATTTTATACCGGCGAGTTTGTCTGTCTGTTGGGCAAATCGGGCAGCGGCAAGAGCACCCTGCTCAATTTGATTTCCGGTATTGATGCGCCCAGCAGCGGCGATGTGACCATCGATGACGGCGCGCACGCGGTGACGATTACGGCATTGAGTGAGCACGAACGCACCCTTTTTCGGCGCAATCACATTGGCATTGTCTTTCAGTTTTTTAATCTGATTCCGACGTTGACGGTGCTCGAAAACGTGACCTTGCCGCTAGAACTGGCCGGTAAACGGCATCAGATTCGCGACCACGCTGCTGAATTGTTGGAACGCGTGGGTTTAGCGGATCGGCTCGCCACCTATCCCGACAAGTTAAGTGGTGGCGAACAACAACGTGTGGCCATTGCACGTGCACTAGCGCACGATCCGCTCCTTGTGCTCGCCGACGAGCCAACCGGCAACTTGGACGACGAGACTGGCGAGACCGTGCTAAAATTGTTACTAGAACTGACCCGTGATGCGGGCAAGACGCTGTTCATGGCCACCCACGCGCCCGATGTCGCTCAACAAGCGGATCGCGTGTTGCACTTGGTACACGGCAAACTGGTTAATGATCAATTGGCCAGTGATCAATTGTCAATGGCTAACGGTTAACGTAGATGACAGCACACGGCATTTCACGCAAAACTAGCCATTCGCAATTTCCCGTTCAAACTTTACTGCGCCTTGCCTGGCGCTATGCCTGGCGGCGTCCTTTGCAAAGCCTGTTCTTTATTCTGGGCGTGGCGATTGGCGTGGCGATGATCGTGGCGATTGACCTGGCCAACGGTTCCGCCGAACGGGCTTTTACGCTGGGCACAGAAACCGTCACTGGGCGCGCGACGCACCAGATTGTCGGCGGCCCCAGTGGGTTGGACGAGCTAATTTACACCCGCTTGCGCCGCGAACTCGGCTATCAGCAAAGTGCGCCAGTGGTCGAAAACTACGTGACAGCCGTGGCGTTGGATGCGCAACCGATGCGCCTGCTGGGCATCGATCCGTTTGCCGATCAACCTTTCCGTAGCTATCTGGGGGCGGGTGACGCCGCGGCTGGCGCCAGCGCCACTTTCCTGAGTGACCTGATGGTGCGCCCC
The DNA here is from genome assembly GCA_038225095.1 of Caldilineales bacterium. Taxonomy (GTDB): domain Bacteria; phylum Chloroflexota; class Anaerolineae; order Caldilineales; family Caldilineaceae; genus JAPLGZ01. The sequence goes on along the minus strand of JBBREZ010000012.1, from coordinate 19,097 downwards.
AACACAGTGCTGCTCAGCCAAGATGTAGCCACCCGCTACCATTTGCGTACGGGCGATAAGCTTCAGGTGCGAATTGGCAGCCGTACCGCCGCGTTAGAAATTGTGGGCTTGCTCGCGCCGTCCGATGACTTAAGCCGGCGTGCGCTGCAAGGTCTTTTAATCACCGATATTTCCAGCGCCCAGGAAGTGCTGCAAAAACTGCATAAACTCGATCGAATTGACCTGATTGTCAGCAACGACGAGGCAGGCCGTCAGGCGTTGGCGCGCATTGCCACGATTTTGCCCCCCGGCGTCCGCATTGAAGAATCCTCGGCGCGCAGTGGCGCGGTCAACGAAATGACGGCGGCGTTTAGCCTAAATCTCACTGCGCTGAGCTTGTTAGCGCTGGTGGTGGGCATGTTTTTGATCTACAACACCGTGACATTTAGTGTGATCCAGCGGCGGCCCGTCTTAGGCAGTCTACGCGCGCTGGGCATGACCCGGCGCGAGGTCTACGTGCTGATTTTGGCCGAAGCCGGTCTGCTCGGCGTGATTGGCACGGCGTTGGGGCTGGCGCTGGGTGTGGTCTTGGGCCGTGGCGCGGTGCAACTGGTGACGCAGACCATCAACGATCTATTTTTCGTGGTCTCGGTGCGCGAAATTGATATTCCACTGTTCACACTGGTCAAAGGCGCGCTGATCGGCATCGCCGCCGCGCTGAGCGGCGCCGCGATTCCGGCCTATGAAGCAACCAGTGTGCCGCCCGCCGGTGCGCTCAAACGCAGTAACGTAGAGGAACGCGCCCGCGCCCTGATTCCGTGGATCAGCCTGGGTGGCATCGGTTTGCTCGCCCTGGGCGCAGCGCTCTTGATCCCCGAATGGAATCTAATTATCGCTTTTGCCGGTCTTTTTGCCGTGATTATCGGCGGTGCGCTGCTCACGCCTCTTTTGACGCTGGGGCTGATGAATCTGGTGCAATGGGTGGTCAACCGGCCCTGGCTGAATCATCAGGCTGGTATCATTGAACGCATGGCGCCGCGCACGATCGTGCGTTCACTCAGCCGCATGTCGGTGGCTGTGGCCGCGCTCATGGTCGCCGTGAGCGTGATCATCGGCGTGGGCGTGATGATCGGCAGCTTTCGCTCGACCGTGGAATCCTGGCTCGAAGATGTGTTGCAAGCCGACATTTTTATTTCTCCCCCCTCCCTAAGCGCTGGCCAGGTGTCGACAACCCTGGATCCAGCCGTGGTGGCAAAAGTTAAGAATTTTCCAGGTATCGTCAATATGGCGACCACGCGCGGGGTGGATGTGACGGCATTTTTACCGCGACCCCTCCCTAACCCTACCCCAACCGCTACGCTAGGAGAGGGGACTGTCAGTCGAGTATCCATATCCCCGCCCGCTGCAGAGAAGGGGCCGGGGGCTGAGGTGCAAGTACGGCTGACGGCGTTGAGCCAGGATTTGGCAGGGGCAAAACGGCATTATCGCGTCGCCGTGGGTGGCTGGCAGGCAACCTGGCAGGCATTAGAAGCGGGTGGCGTGACGATCAATGAGCCAATGGCGAACCGGCTCCATCTGCAAGTGGGCGACCAGTTGACGATCCAAACCGACCACGGTCTGCACGCATTTCCGATTATCGGCGTGGCCGTCGATTTTGATGTAAACAACGTTGTCGTGATCTATAACGCGGTTTATCGGCAATTTTGGACGGACCGTGAGGTCTCGGCGATTGCGCTCTTTATTGCGCCTGGCGTGAATTTAGACGAAAAGGTCAACGAAATCCGCACAGCCCTCGCCGGGCAGACCGAAGTATTAGTGCGCTCCAATCGCAGCACACGCCAAAGTGCGCTGGAAGTCTTCGACCGGACGTTTTCGATTACCGTAGCGCTGCAACTGCTCGCAACTCTGGTGGCCTTTATCGGTATTTTCAGCACCTTGATGAGTCTGCAACTCGAACGCAGCCGCGAGATCGGCGTGTTACGGGCAACCGGGATGACACGCAGCCAACTGTGGCGGCTTTCATTCTGGGAAACCGGCTTAATCGGCTCGAGCGCGGGCTTAATTGCGATACCGATGGGCTTTTTGCTGGCGATAATCCTCATCTATATCATCAATTTGCGCTCCTTCGGCTGGACGTTGCAGATCCAACTTCAGCCCACCGCTTTCCTGCAAGCTTTTGCCGTTGCCCTGGGCGCAGCCCTGCTTGCGGGGATTTATCCCGCGTGGCGCATGGGCCAAATGCAGCCGGCAAGTGCCGTGCGGTCGGAGTAATTGATAGATATGCTCTAGGCATTGCAAACTCAAGTTGGTCCCAATGAGGACTAAGTATACGAAGGCCTTATACTATTGGGAGTGGTACAGTTGCTCATGAACACCGTTAATTTAAACCATTATCAGGACTAAATCAACAGGCGAACAACTGTTATCCGAGTTGGGGGTTTTTGCGTTTAGGTGCTGATATTCCTGCCGATCAGATAACCAATGACGGCGGTGATAATGCTGCCCAGGATGGTTTGCGCCCATTTCTTATCGTCGGGGCTGGAGGCGGGGTTGCGGAGAATGCTGAGACAGAACCATATAACTTATGCCAATAATACCGAGGAGAAATAACAGTGTCTCTCTGGCTGCTTTGATATAGTTATTGAAGTTCTCGCGCCGAATCCGTGCGTCTCGTTCTTCTTTGGGTTCAGGTCGAGAGAATTTTAGTTATTCAAGTTGCTCAGGATTTCTAAGGAGATCTTCGAGATTGATTTCGGGACGTTTAGGGGTGCGTCCGCGGGTAGGAGTAGGTTCTTGAGTCATATCTCAGCAGGTGAGTTCCTAGAAATTAATGGTTAATAAAGAGTTTTGTTCTATCTCTATTGTTTTGCTCGTGTACTAAAGGAGGATTCTTTGTTGTTTGAACTTGTGGATGAGGATGTCCTTCAACACCACCAAGGTTAGCAATAATCTCGCCATCGTTATTAACAATAGCCAAATGAAACCCCGCTTTTTCAGCTTTAAGGCCAACTGCCATGAGCACAGCCCCTTTGGCAAGAACATCTTCTGGTTTTAAACCTTCTTGTCTTTGAATATTTTGAAGAAGTTTAGACGTTGAGGCAGGGATACTGACGGTTATTGGTGATTGCTCATAAAGATGTTTAGTACCAATAACTTCATCTTCGTTAATAACAATGTCTCTACCCGTAAATTCACCGCCTTGCGTTGAAGCATTGCTCTCTCTCGTTTCAAAATCTGTATTATCCGCTATCAAGTACACACTCACATCTTTTTCATCCTCTTCGAGAAGAAGTGTACTTCAGATAGATGTATTGGTCAATTTCTTATAAACTAACTTAGGTCTATAACCTCATAGTTCTACGTTAGTTAGTTGGTTTGATGTAAATTATAGATCGCCATGACTTTAATCTTATATGCGCGAAAAGCGTCATTCATTTCTCCTTATTTACTAAACATTGTTACGTTTTCCACTTTTGTCCCTTGACATGCGGTTGGTTGATTGAACTTGTAGATATTAATAGCAGAAAGAAACTCCTCACCTTCAAATCTTGTGCGTAATATGATTTACAAGTACGATCTAACTATAGTCGATCGTACTTGTAAAAAATTTTGAGGATGAGAAGCTATGATCACAATCTCGAAAAGTAAACTCAAAGCGCAAATGCTCCAAATCTTTCGAGAGATCTAAGAAAGCGGCGAAGAGGTGATTGTCATCGACAATCAGCAGCCTGTTTTGCGCATTCAGCCAATTGCCAGGAAACGCAGTGTTGAGGAAATATTTGGACACTTACAAGGTAAAGTCATTTATCATGAAGATATCAATACCCCTACGCTGGTTGAATGGAGTGAGATTTAAGTGATTGTATTAGAGATCTCTACGCTCATTTTCTGGCCACTTATACATCATTAAGCTTGAATCTATATTCCGTAGTATAGATCTGTCCTCTTGATTAAAGTTTGACAACACCTTATTTCTATGTACAATTAGTTGTACAATGAAATTTGAGGGAGGATTGACATAATGGACGCAATTAGCTACAGCACTGTGCGCGCAAATTTAGCTTCGACAATGGAACGGGTATGTGAAGACCATACGCCAGTCATCATTACACGCAAAAACAATCAAGCGGTAGTCATGATTTCCCTAGCAGACTACCAGGCAATGGAAGAAACAGCATATCTGCTACGCAGCCCTAAAAATGCGCAACGTTTGTTGGAATCAATTGTAGAATTGGAAAGCGGCAAAGGCATTCAACGAGAACTGATTGAATGAATCTTATTTTCTCTGCCAATGCTTGGGAAGATTATGTTTACTGGCAACAGACAGATAAGCAAATTCTAAAGCGCATCAATTTATTGCTCAAAGAAATCCAACGACAACCATACGAAGGCATTGGTAAGCCGGAACCACTCAAACATAACTTGTCTAGCTATTGGTCACGCCGCATTAATGATGAACATAGAATTGTGTACAAAGTTGAGGATAATAATTTAAGGATTGCTCAACTTAAGCATCATTATTAACCAAATTGAGCTACCAATTTTGACTACAAAGGGATGCGAAGTGCTTGAACTTGCATTCCGCATCCCCCACTCCGCACTTCCTCTACGCCATCAACATCTGCTCTAATGTATCCGCCACCTGCACCGACGCCGGGGCATCGTTGCGATTTAGGCGAATCTGATTCGCCACGCGGCGCACCAACCCTGGATTCACTTCGGCCAAACTATTGGTCATCGTAAACCAAAGCTTACATAGTTCTGGATCATCATGCGTGGCGGCGCGGATGGCGATCTCGGCGGGCGATGAGGCATTGAGGCTCGGATTACCGGCGCTCATGCCCAACTCGCGCCAGGCGTTGACCCAGTAATAACAGAGCATCGGGTTGATCAGGCCACGCATGCGGCTCCACAGCGGATCATCTTCCTGCACCAAATTGAAAAAGGCCAGATAATAAGGTCGCGAATGCCCATAATCACGGTGAATTTGCGACATTTCGCCCGCCTTAACCGACGCATACGAAGCCATGTACCAGCGTAAATCCTCGAGCGTAGCCCCCGGTTCCCCTTCTTCGACGGCATCCCACTGAATACGACAAGCGTACAGATAGCTGCGCGCCGATGCGGCAAAATCCTGCGAGCGCTGCAACATGGCGGTTTTGGCAATGCCGCGCGCTTTTTCCGGTGTACTGGGCAAATTATCAGGCAATTGAACATGTTGAATGTCGTAGCAAACCGGCTCCAACGCCGGCTCGTCAACAAAAGGGATAACATGCGGCCCCGGCAGGCCATAGCGGCCATCCTGCTGAATAATCAGCCCGCGCGCTTCCAAATCATCGAGTAGACTTTGCACATAGTCAACCTGGTCATGCTCGTTAAGCAAAATGACTGCCAGTTCAGACTTGTCGATTTCAATGCCGGCATTGATCACAGCGTAGACAAAGCCTGCTTCGGCGCGGTGGACAAAAGCGGCCTCGCTGTCGATTTCTTTGGCCAGCCAGACCGGCACATGCACCGAGGCCACCTGGCCGTGATAATCGAAAGCGCGCTGGCGAAAGCCCATTTGCCAGATCTGGCGGAGCGTAGTCTTACTGCGGATCAAGCCTTGTGCATCGTAGCGGGTGCACAAGGCATCCAACAATTCATCCGTTGTACGCTCACCGGGATGTTCACCCAATTCGCGGTAAATATCGCGCAGTACATCGCGGCGGGTATTAAAATCGACGGCCGTCATTTTCAGGCGGTTGAAAATTTGCTTATACTGCGTGCGCAACGAGGGTCGAGCGCCCATTGCATCGAGCAGCGGCATAGCCTGCATCGCTGCGCCCGATACATCGATTTCTACGGTTGACTTTTCCCACAAATGCATATCTTCCAAATCGCTGGGAATCGTAAAGTCCATCGGCGCCACATAAAGCTGCAAATCTCGATTGAAGAGTTGCAGCAGATCACTGTTATTCTCCAGCCAATTTTTGAACTGCGTATAACCGAAATTTGCCTCATTAAAAGCGGAATCCATCAACAGCATCGTCTGTTTGAGTTTGGCAGCCAAAATTGGCAATTCGCCCCGTTGCGCGTGAATACGCAGCGCTTTGCCCAATAAACTGCGCGCTGCCTCGTTGTCGGCATGCATGTTATTTTCTAAATCATCGAGCTCAGGTTGGTCGCCGAGCACTGATTCCAGATAGACAAACTCGTCGCAGGCTTTGACCAACAGTGGATGCGTGACATCGCGGGGCCCAATGCCCAGGGTATAACGACCATACTCGCGCAATTTGCTTACCAATGGCCCGAAATCGCTGTCCCCAGAAACAATCACAAAGGTGTGAATTTGCGAGCGAGTCATGGCTGTTTCCAATGCATCGAGCGCCATGCGGATATCCGCACGATTTTTGCCAGCGCGTACACTATAGATTTGGATTAAATCGATGGCATTGTTCATCAACTCTTCGCGATAACGCGAAAACCGGCTCCAATCCCCGTAGCAACGCTTAATGACCACTGGACCCCGGCTTTGTAAATATTCCATTAAGGGGGTCAATTCAAAATCTAGAAATTCTTGTTCAGCCCATAAGGCTACATTTTCAAAATCAATAAATACAGCAATCTGATTACTCATAAAAGTCTGCTTACCTTTTTAATCCATTGATCAGCGAGAAATGAGCAAGCCACCTTGCTTGCTAAAGTGAATTTGTATACTTGTAAACTCGGCTGCAATGAGCCTTTTATCCGTGCTATTTTAACGTAATTTTAGCATGGATCAGACCAAATCAGCATTTGCTCTAAGGCAAGGATGCTGATTTAGCTTCCGGTGAAGGTAAAAATAAAAAGCCTGCTTTCGCGCCGGGAAAGCAGGCTTACTCCTTGATAGGCAGTGAGACACATAAGGCATAGCACAATAAAATTTATACTACGGTCGGATCGAACGGGCCGGGAACGGACGAGCAACGGTTCAGCACAGGCTAAACTTGGTCGTCATACGTCCCTGGCCCGTTACAGGCTGCGCATTAGCTCAATTTTGGCCGATCCGGCGCATCGGCAACGTAGACCTCTTGCGGCAAGGCAAAATAGATGTTCCAATCCTGCACGTTCAAACCCGCAGAATTCTTGGGCAAGCCCTGAATCCACGGTTTGTAAAGGCGAACGCCAAAGGGATAATAGACATAGACGGCCGCGCCATCTTCCAGCATGAGTTTTTCGGCCTGGGCGTAGAGTTCCATCCGCTTGTCCCATACAGTGGCCGCGGCGGCATCCGTCACCAGTTTGTCATATTCTGCATTCTTGAATTCGTGGCGCGATCCACTGGAACGGCTGGAATACCAGACCAGGAATGAATCATTGTTTGGATCTGGGTAGTCCATGTACCAGCGCACATAGTTAAGTTGAATCTTGTGATCCCACATTTTGGCGCGGAAGGACTTGGATTCCATGCCTTCCAATTTGATGTCCATGTTCAGGTTTTCTTTCAACATGGCTTGGATCGCCTGCACGGCCAACGCCGGGACACCGGCTAGTTCATCGTTGCGGTAGGTGAGCGTGATTTCGGGCCAGTTCTTGCCGCCTTCGTAGGGCGTACCCTTGAGCAGATCCATCGCCTTTTGCGGGTTATATTCGGTTAATTCCTTGATCCAGTTGTACTTGGCTGGATCAAGATAACCGGGTGAATCCGGCGGCACAAAGGTCGCTGCGGGTTGTCCAACCCCTTGCAAGACATTTTTGACAATCGTCTCGCGATCGACAGCATGGTTAAGCGCCTGGCGCACCTCTTTGACATCGAACGGCTTCATGGTATAGGAAGGCGCCAGATAGAACGTGCCGGTGAGTGAGAAGGTCTGTAACTCTTTGGACAATTTAGGATCGGCCTTGATGCGCTCAATTTCGGCAATGGGCACCAGGGCGCGATCGATCTCATTCGCCTCATATGCCGCCAGCTGGGCGTCGGTGCTAATAATTTTGGCGATCCGTTTGCGCAATTTGGGCTTGGGCTCCAAAATAAAGTCATCGAAGCGCTCAAAGTTCAATTCCTTCTCGTGCTCCCATTTGGTCAGCTTCCACGGGCCATTGGTGACAATGTTGGCGGCTTCCGTCCACTTATCGCCAAATTTTTCCACTGCGCCTTTATGTGCCGGCAGCGCAGCCGTAAACGCCATGACGGTGAGGAAGTAGCCACGTGGCCCTTCTAGGGTAATTTCAAGCGTAAGGTCGTCCTTCGCTTTCACGCCGATATCATCGATTGTGATGCCTGCTTTCTTGGTGTTAAAGCCCTCGGCATTTTTAACATCGAACAAGAACGCCGCATAGGTCGCCTGGGTGGCCGGGTCAAGCTGGCGTTTGTACGACCATTCAAAGTCATGCGCCGTCACTGGGTCGCCGTTGCTCCACTTTTGTCCTGGCTTAAGGTGGAACGTATAAACGGCTCCATCCGCACTGAGGTCCCACTTCTCGGCCACGTAAGGTTGCGGCTTGTAGTCTTTGTCAAACCGGGTCAGGCCAGCGAACAACTCGGTTTCGCCCGCACAGTAGAGGTCTTTATTGAAGTCATGGCTGGCTGGTTCCTCTTGAAAGGGTTGGCGAAAAACCTGTTCGGCGTCTGGCACAACCGCGCCCGCAGCTGCGGGTGCGGACGCTGGTGCAGCAGGGGCGGCCCCAGGCGCCGGTGCACAGGCAGCCATCGCCACCGCGGCACTGGCGCCGGCCAACATCTTCAGAAAGCCACGCCGATTGATGCCGGCGGCCTGCGAACGTTGCTCGAACAATTCAAGCTGTTGTGGATCTTGGGTCCAATCTTGCATAATTTGCGTTCTCCTTTGTTTTACTAATTTAGAAAAGTAGACGGTAACAAGGCATACGTGACAACATACCTGTCCCTTGTTATCTGGTATCTGCTACTTGTTATTGTTTCATTCTAGGATCAAGCGCGTCACGTAACCCGTCGCCCAAGAATGAGAACGCTAACATGGTGAGACCAATGGCAATGGCCGGAAAGGTGGCCAGATACCAATAGCTGCGAATGTATTGTTGGTACTCGCCCACCATCTGGCCCCAACTGGGCGTGGGGGGGCTGATACCGACACCGATAAAACTCAGCGACGCTTCGGTAAAGATCGCGCTGGGGATGCCAAACGTAATCGCTAGGATGATCGGCGTCAACGCGTTGGGTAGCAAATGTTTCAGAATAATCCGGCGCGCGGGCGCGCCGACCGCATGGGCAGCGAGCACAAATTCTTTCTCGCGCAACGAGAGAAATTGCCCGCGCGTGAGCCGACACAGTGTGACCCAACTGGTGAGACCGAGCGCAATAAAAATGTTGAGCAACCCGGCGCCCAGCGCAGACATGATCAGAATGACAAAGAGCAGCGTAGGGAAGGCGTACATCACATCCACAAAACGCATTAAGTAGAGATCAAGCTTGCCGCCATAATACCCAGCGATCGCGCCCAGCGGCACACCGATGAAGAGAACAATTAACTGTGATCCCAGACCCACGATCATCGAGATGCGCGCACCGTAAATGAGACGGCTGAGCAAGTCGCGGCCAAGCGGATCCGTGCCGAGCAGAAAACGGGCGTTGGGGTATTGATAGGTGGTAGCAAAATTAGTCTTAGCGTAGGGATAAGGGGCCAGAAAATTAGCGAAGAGGGCCAGGAAGAGGAAAAAGAGCACGATGACGCCGCCCAAGACGGCCAGTTTGTTGCGGATCAGGCGGTGCCAGGCATCGCGCCAAAGGCCACTTTCTTTGCGCAATTGCAATGCAGGCGCTTTTTCCCCTGCGACCGCGGCTTCTGTTTGCCTTTGTAATAGCGAAATTGTTTGTTTTGCTTCCATCCTAATTTTCCTTGATGCAGTAGGTCACGTATCCTACATGACAATCTCGCTTCAACCGAAATGGTGCGATGTATCACACTTGTCACGTAGGATACGTGACCTACGAATGCTTAATCATAGCGAATGCGCGGATCGGCTAGCCCATACATCAGATCGACGACCAGGTTCATGATGCCCAAAAAGAAGCCATAAAGCAGGATCACCGCCATAATCATGTTATAATCGCGTGCGCTCATGCTCGTCACAAAGAACTTCCCCATGCCTGGCACAGAATAGAGCAACTCGATGAAAAATGAACCCGTGCCAATATTGGCCAGGATCGGGCCAAGAATCGTGAGCACAGGGATCAAAGAATTTTTTAATACATGCCGACTAATCACAATGCGTTCGCCCAGCCCTTTGGCGCGTGCAGTGCGCACAAAATCGGCGCGAATCGTATCGAGCACGCTAGAACGGGTGTAGCGCGCAATCACCGCGAGTTGCCCCAGCCCCAAGGCTACGGTTGGCAACACCCAGTGCCGTGGTGTGTCAAAACCGGTGACTGGAAACCAACCCAATTTCAGACTAAAAATGACGATAAACAGGATACCAATGATAAAGTTGGGCAAACTGACGCCTAAGGTCGCAATCGAGACACACAGATAATCGATCCAGGTGTTTTGGTGCATGGCCGCCAGCACACCTAAAAGGATGCCACCCACGACGGCAAAAATGAACGCCATCACACCGAGTTGGAGTGAGACGGGGAAGGTATTCGCCAAAATCTCAACCACCGTGCGGCTTTTGAACATATAAGAAAAGCCAAAATCCAGTCGCGCCGCATTCCAGACGAAACGCGCAAATTGAACATAAAGGGGTTTATCCAGGCCATAATGTTCGGCCAGATTTTTTTGCAGTTCGGGCGGAAGCGAATTCGCATTGGGCGATTGGGGATCAAGCGGGCTACCAGGGGTCGCGTGCATGACAATAAACGTCACCAATGCCATCGCCAGAAGCGTTGGAATCAGCCAAAGCAGACGTTCGACCGTATAACGAAGCATAGAGGATGTCCTATCGACTGATCACGCCGATCAGATCGCAAACCTGCTAGGTGCAAAATTCAACGGCAAAATTCAACTGTAGAAGGGAAATAAGCTTGGGTTTACGAAGAATTGAGTACGTTTATTGTAATGAAATAGCGTTGGGTTGTCAACTGTCAACAAATGCCAATAATTGAGGGTGTTTATTGAGCAATTAGTCGGTTTGTGAAAGGTTCAGCTTGTAAAACTTCGTCAACTTTGCGTTAGTTCGTCAACTTTGCGTTAGGTTGGGTAAGCCCTATTTCGTTCATCACCCCAGATTAGGGGAAGAGCAAGAACCAAATCCGCGGGCCAAAGATGGCGAGGGCGACCCATAAACTGCCCAACACGGTAAAGATCATAGCGCCAGCCGCGGCGTCTTTGGCAATTTTGGCGAGGGGATGATAGTGAGGAGAAACCAGATCAACGGTCGCCTCGATTGCCGTGTTGACGGCTTCCAGGGCCAAAATCAGAAAAATGGTCACGCCTAGGATCGCCCATTCCACCGCATGGATGGCGAACCACCAACCGGCTACCACGATCAGGGCGAAAGCGGCCAGTTCAAGCCATGCATTGGGCTGGGTGGACAACGTGTGCCAGGCACCAGCCAGGGCGGCTTTAAAACTAAACCAGCGACCGGCCCAAAAACCGCGATCACGGCCAGAGAGCATTCTGATCGCTGCCTGCGCTGAAGGATCTTCGCTTGAATCAGGCATCATAGGTCCGTTGCGATAAACCGTGATCGCCAAAAGCAGTGAGCGCGGCGTCTTGCGCAGCCCACATGGCGGCCTCTTCCTCCGGCGTGGCATGATCATAGCCGAGCAAATGCAACACGCCATGAACGGCCAGCAAGCGCAGTTCGGAAGGAACGTTATTCTGATAATGCGCGGCTTGCGCTACGGTATATGGATACGCGATCACCAAATCGCCCAGGTAATTTTCGAGTTCGGCTGCCAATGCCGGCGGCAGCGCGAGTTGGGGAGCCGTGGTTGGAGCCGCCGACTGGCTGGGGAAACTCAACACGTCGGTCGGCGCGTCAACGCCGCGATATTCCTGGTTCAATTGGCGCACATAATCATCATCGGCAATCGCAATCGTGAGCGCCGCGCTACTTCTGCCCATCTGGCGCAACAGTTCGATCACAGCAATGGTAATGTTTTGTTCATCGATCAGGCCAACAAATTCTTCGTCAACCTGGACATCAATCTGATAATTTTCCGCCATTGGGCAGTGTGTTTCCTTGCGCTAAGGCGTAGCGATTCAATCACTTGGCGCGTAGAGAGTGGGGATGGTTGCCCTGTACTCTCCAATCTCTACGCTTTAATCTCCGAAATGTACGACTTATTTAATCGTCATTCCTAAGCCAGCGTAGACTTTATCACGTTGGCTACAATAAATTCGTCGTCGGATCGAACGGCTTGATCGAGACCAAATTGATCGATTCCTCAATGCCGCCGGGTGTCACCGGTTCGGGCGCATTATTGTTCGCCGCCACTCGAACCGGCGTTACTTTGTCGACAATTATTTTATCTGGCGTTGCCGCTTTGGGCGTGGCGACCGGCGCAGCATTGGCATCGGCTTTTTTCTCGATTTGTTTAACCGGTTCAGGATAGGTAATGCGCGGGTGATGGACACCCTGGAGCACTTGCAGGAAAACTTCCTTAATAGTCTGCAAATCTTTAAACGTCAGATTACTTTCGTTTAATTCGCCTTGATCGACCCGTTCATCGATCAAACGATAGACCAGGCTCGCCAATTCTTCGCGGCTGCCCGGCCGGATCGCGCGGACAGCGGCTTCACAAGTGTCGGCCAGCATCAAAATCGCCGTCTCTTTGCTACGGGGACTTGGGCCAGGATAGCGAAAATCTTCCTCATTGATCTCTTCGCCTTCACTCGCCGCACGCATAGCTGTGGTGAGGAAATATTGCGTCACCGTGCGCCCGTGATGCTCGCGAATAAAGTCTTGGATGCGTTCCGGCAAGTGATATTTCTGTGCCAGATCGATCCCATCGCGCACATGGCTGATAATGATCTGCGCGCTGGTCAACGGGTCCAGCTTATCGTGCGGCGACGGACCATCCGAAATGTTTTCGGTAAAGAAATAGGGACGCAAGGTTTTGCCAATGTCGTGATAATAAGCGCCGACTCGCGCCAGATACGCATCGGCACCAATCGCGGCTGCGGCCCGCTCGGCTAAATTGCTGACCAAAATGGTGTGATGGTAGGTGCCAGATGCCTTGAGCAACAACTGGCGCAAGAGCGGATGCGTGGGTCGGCTCAATTCAGTCAGTTGCAAACTGGTGGTTATATTAAACAAATTGCCAAGAATAAAGTAACCGATCAAGGCAATGCTGGCTGATAAACTACCGTTGAGAAACACCAGCAACAAAGCTTGCAGCAGCTTAGTCATAGTGCCGGACATCAGCCACTCGGCGGAGGATGTGTGAAAAGCCAGCAAGATCAGTAAGTTGCTAACCGCAACCGCCAGGCCAGCCCACAAGAAGGCGCTCAAACGTTCAACTCGCCCCAGCAGCAGCGACCCAATCAACGTGCCGATGCAGGCATAAACTGTCACCACGCCATTATTGCCAGCCAGGTAGTGCACCACCAACGCAAAAGCAATCGTCCACACCAAAGTCACGCGTAAATCGACCAGGACAGTAATTAACATCCCCAGTGCAGCCAGTGGATAAAGATACGGCAACCAATCGTTAGCGACAATCATAAATTTGGCCGCCACTAACCAAATGCACGTCACCACGGCCAGCACGGCTAGTTCCTGATAGTTTTGAAGCGTGCTAGGGCGCAATTGGTAGAGGGCCAGAAAGACAAAGATCAACAATGTTATGGTCAAGGCGGCCGCCCGCACCAACATCCACCAATCCCACTTTTGCTGCAGCAGCCCAACTTGAGTCAAGGCTTCGACATCTTCTGCGCTGACTCGATCACCGGCGCGCATAATGGTTTCGCCTTGTTGCAATACATTATATTGGGCAGGCACCGCCTTGCTCGCCTGGGCGCGCATCTCAGCCGTCCGGTTTTGGTTGAGCAAACTGTTGGGGCGAATTAACGCGCGCACCAAGTTCGCCGTCACCAGCCCTGCGGCCTCATCCAAATCCGCACTGATAAAAGAAGGGACGCGCCGCTGGGCAGTCGACAAATTACTTTCACGAATTTCATCGCGCATGGCGCGATCCAACGCCTGGGGCGATTCGTTGACAACCGCCACCCAATCGGTTGACGATAAGGTCTGGATTTGTGAGGCCGCTTCGGGCGTCAAAGCCAAATCTGTAATCGCCAGCAAATAATCAGTTTTCAATTCGGTAGTGGCAAATGAATCGTTGCGGACAAGGCTAATAAACTCCAGAATTTCGCGGACGCGACTTACCTGCTGGCGGCGCACGCGGCCTTCGGTGCTGTCATATTGATCAGGCACGGCCTGGGCAGCCCGGTCTTGGGCCTGCTCGGTCAGGAGCTTGCTCTCGTAGCGAATTTCGCTGGGTGACACAATGTCATTCGGCGCGATTTGGCCTACGTCAAGCTTGATTTGGCGACTGAACGGCACTTGCCAGGTTAGTAAACCGAGCAGCAAAATGCTGACTGAGCTCACCATGCCGACGACGAAGGTTCGATTAAACCAGCGATTGGGTTGCACTTGTATAGTAGGGACCATCTGTTTTCTGGTGCGGAGCCAGTCCCTCATTCTCTAAATCGATGAAGAGCGAATAATTGGACGACAGCGCAAGCTTTGCCGCCTTGCGTCTGCCATCAGCTGGTCAATAGGCGGCGGACAATTTGATTGACTGCTTTGCCGTCGGCGACGCCAACCACGCGCGCCATCACGCCGGACATCACGCTGCCCATCTCTTTGATCGAAGTGGCGCCTTTTTCGGCAATCACAGTGCGCACGATTGCTTCCAGTTCAGCTTCGCCTAATTGCGCTGGCAAATAGCGTTCCAGCGCAGGTAATTCGGCCAGTTCGGCAGCGGCGCGTTGCGGTTCACCTAGGCGTTCATATTCGGCAGCCGTATCACGCCGCCGCTTGGCCTCTTTTTGGACGATGGCTAAGATTTCGGGCTCTGTCACGGTATGATTGGCCGTTGCAGTACGGGCCATGGTAATCGCCGTTTTCAGGGCGCGCAGGGCCATCTTTTCCACTTCATTGCGGTCGCGCATCGCCTGCTTCAAATCGGTTTCAATCCGTTCCTGTAAACTTACAGTCTGCGACTCAGTCATCATTTTCCCTCAACTTCTGATTAGATTTACGCGACTCCTCCCTACAGGGAGGGAATTGGATCAAGAGCAGCCGAAGTAACATGTTCTGTCCCGTGACGGGCTCCTTCTCAGCAGGCTGCGACGGGGCCTTCGGCAAGACTTCGGCGTGAGCTCAGACTTCGGCGAGCTCAGTCGAGTCGTCGAACGCTCAGGCCCGTGCGGTGCGCTTGTCGAACCGCAACCGAACGAGAGGACGAGGGGAGAGGTCTCCCGTTACAAGTGGCTTCGTCCTTCCTTGATCGGTCCCCTCTCCCTAGCGAAACGGACGGGGGGAAAGGTCAAAGCTTCTGCTCTAAGCGCTGATCAAGCCAACTCAGGATGCGCGCCTGATAGCTAAATAGGATCAGCAAAATGCTACCAACGGTAACGAAAACCACTGCGATTTGCCACCAGGAAAACCAGATGACACCTGCGCCAATCGCGGCGGAAACAAAAGCGCCAGGCACACGAATCATCAAAGTCAATAAGGCAATCTTGGGAAAGCTGACCCGCGCTAGACCGGCTAGAAAATAGGGCAAGTCCCCAATCGGTGCGACGAGTAAGATCAGCCAAACCAACGTATGCGTGCTGTTGGTTACCTTGTCCCAACTAGTCAGCCGCGCTTCGCCGAAGATCCGGCCAACCAATGGTCGCCCATAGGTGCGCGCCAGCCACATGGCCGACATCGAACCCAGCAATAAGCCACAGGAGGACCATACCCCACCCCAGATCGGGCCAAAGAGAAAGCCGGCCGTCAATTGCACCATATAGCCAGGGATAGGCGCAATGATAATCTGGGCCGCATTCAACAAAATTAAGGCCAGCGGTCCCAGCCAACCAAGCCGACGAACAAATTCCTCTAATGCAGCTTGATCGCGCACCAGATGCCAGACATCGGCACCAAAATACCAGGCCAAACCAGCCAAGCCGAGCAAACCAAGTAGAATCCACCAGCGATACGCAATTCGGTCTAAATTCATACGGTTATTATACCTTCACTTTCGTCTATGTCAACCAAATCTTCCCCTCCGATAATTGTTGCTTCCTGCACCGCTGGATTGCCCCCCAGAAATGACAGGCAGCCCCATTCGTTGGTTCTGTTCGCTAACGCTTGCGGCATCTGGCAAAGAGAGTGATAATACAAGCCAACCAGATCCCTTACTCGTCAGCTAGGAGAATCACATGGACATTACTTCCCCAGATATTTCGCAAGCCCTTGCTTTTCAGGATATTGTCGTCGAACGACCTGGGGCGCGGGTCGGTTTAATTAAGTTGAATCGACCTCAAGCGCTCAATGCACTGCGCGGCCAGCTTATGCAAGAATTGATCAGCGCCTTGCAAAGCTTCGACCGCGACTCTGGCATTGGTGCCGTCGTCATCACCGGCAACGACAAAGCCTTCTCCGCGGGCGCCGATATTACCGAAATGGCCGATGCCACTATGACCGACATGTTGAACCGCGGTATGATCGAACGCTGGCGGCAATTGCGTAATCTTCGCAAACCGCTGATTGCGGCGGTCAGCGGTCACTGTTTGGGCGGCGGCTGTGAGTTGGCAATGGCTTGCGACATCATCGTCGCCTCAGAAACGGCTAAATTCGGCCAGCCAGAAATTAATATCGGCGTCATTCCCGGCGCTGGTGGCACCCAGCGTTTGACCAAAGCCGTAGGCAAATCACTCGCCATGGAAATTGTGCTCAACGACCGCCGCTTGACCGCCGAAGAAGCACTCCGCTATGGGCTTGCCAGCCGCGTTGCGCCGCTTGACCAATACCTCGCCGACGCCATCAACCTGGCCGCGCAGATTGCCGCACGCGCCCCCCTTGGCGTGCAAATGGGCAAGGAAGCAATTAACAAGTCGTTTGAAATGAGCTTGGCCGATGGCATGTCCTATGAAGAGAAGTTATTTTACATCCTCTTTGCCAGCGAAGACCAAAAAGAAGGGATGCGCGCGTTCATAGAGAAACGCAAACCCGAATGGCGCGGCAAGTAAAGGTAGGTCACGTATGGTGCGTGACCCGCGTGATTTTTCCCGGAACGATCAGGGAGCAACCCGCTCATTGCCTAACTGAGCAGCAAAATGTGACCGGCTCTTCCCGTTTGGGCGTCAAGAGCCGGTCACATTGTTTGTACAAATATAACTATAACTCACGTTACGCACACATCATGAAAAAGCAATTACGCAGAGGACACAGAGACAAGCTTATTCTGCGGTTGTTTCTCTGTGTCGTCTGGGCTCTCTGTGTAACCGCTATAGCTGCGTAACATGAGATTATAATTAATAACTCACGTTACGCAGCCTCTCGTCCGTAACAGCCACGAACTATCGTGGCCCTACCTCTGGTAGTCTGCGTAACATCAGTTAATAACGTGTAAACGCAGGTTCCAAACCACTAGCAACGCGCTGATATTATGAGACCACAATATCATCGACGGCAATAAAATGACCGCTGTGGCTTGTATTGCCCGTGTTTGAGATGTGGATCGTGTGAACGCCTGACCCCAGGCTAGACCAGGTTCTATTTACCTGCCGTGTTGTATTCGCAGACCACTGATCAATGGTGCCCTGATTGACGCCATCGATCGTGACCGCGGCAATGCCACGATTGGTGGCTGTACTGTAGTAGGTGACGTTATTGCCCGTAAAGGTAAACGTGACCGCATCACCACTATTTTGGTTCCAGGCTTCAGTATTGTTATAAGCGCCAGTCACATTGTTAGCATAAGTCCAATTCCCGATATAGGTACACATATAGCTGCGATCATCATAAGTGCCGGCCGGCACGCGCGGAATATCCACCACAAATGCATCGAGATCAACGAGTCCACAGCAGTTATCGCTGACTTCCACCGTCGTCGAACCAGCGGCTGATGCAGTGCGCACAACCTGGCGCCGCGTATCCGCCGTGGTATCACTGCCCACAGCAACGTTGCTACCATTGACCTTGAGCACGCTTGTACCACGGTTAGCGGCCATACTATAGACGCGGGAAATACTATTGGTGGTTGGGGTGGTCAGCGCAACTTTGTCGCCAGGGTTGTAGCCCCAACTTAGCGAATTATTCCAGGTGTTGAACAGGCCGGTTACATGCGACCAGCTACCGCTATAAGTCAACGAAGGTGCTGAATCATCTACTGTAACCGGTGGGAAAAGCCAGGCACATCGCACACCACTTGAGCCCGCATACCAATACCAGATGTCAGTATTCAGATTTGTTGTGGCCCCATAATAAGTTGGACAATCAGGATTTGGATCAACGTCCATGCCAAAAATATCTTGTTTTCTCAAAGTAATATAGTTATGTTGGTCTGAGGACACTGCACTTTGCATCCAACTTTTCCACCCCCCATAATTATACTGAGGATCCCAAAACCAGAACTGACCAGTCATCTGCGGATCGATTAGCTCATTATAGCCTTCTTCCATGGAAGCAAAGCCTTTATAAATGCGGTTGACGTTGATCTTAATATGGGCAACATCATTGCCATTCACCCGCGCAATCCAATAGGGGAGCGATGTGTACTTAACTAACTCAACGGTTGCCCATTGACCTTGTTGGACGAGGTCCCCGACGGTGCCGCGGCATCCGAGAGGAGTAGCAGGATTAGTAGTAGTATCAGACCAATACACCTGTGCCCCTTGGGACAGGCGAAGAGAACAGTCAACACCGCCATTGGTCGGGTCAAACATTTCCACAAACCAATGCACGCCATCTTTTTGGGCAAGTAGCCCCACCTGTATGAAACAAGCAGGCGCTAGATTGGCACAAGTATAGACAGCCAACCACCCAGTCGTGAAGTTGCGATCCAATAAGGTGGAGGGTAATGCCCCGGCATACAACTGCACTTTATAGTCGGTATTGTTATAGATGTCGAACGTATCGGCGCGTAGCCACCCATTGACCCAGTCGTTGCCACCTGCATACACGGGCGTGAGCATAAACACCTGGGTCAGCAGCAAGACCAAAAGCGTAATTTTTTG
>JBBREZ010000011.1:0-33183 GCA_038225095.1 Caldilineales bacterium | reverse complement strand
GTTACCAGCACGAATAAATTCGGCTACTAACAATCACAAGTCGCCTCAGCGACTAGGCCTTTAGTGCCTGCGGGCACTTGTTCTTGTCAGTTGCGGGTTTTAACCCTGCTGCTGCAAAAATGAAATGTCAAAAGAACCTAGAACATAAAGTTCGGATATTGATCGAGCGATGACTATAATAAATCCAGCAACGATTCATCCTTTGCCTAACAACAGTCCGACGGCCAGCCCAATCTTTGTCGAACCAACCAGCAGGCCGGTTTTCTCGATCGTTGTACCGATCTGGAATGAAGAACAGGTGATTCCAGAGCTTTATAAACGTGTGCTCAAAATTATGGATAGTACGGGCCAAAGCTGGGAATTTATCTGTGTCAATGATGGTAGCCGTGACCGCTCGATGCCCTTATTGCTTGAACTGAATGCTCAAGATCCGCGGGTCAAAATCATTGATTTTAGCAAAAACTTCGGCCACCAGGTTGCGATCAGTGCTGGCGCCGATTTTGCTGAGGGTGACGCGGTGATCGTCATGGATGCCGATCTGCAAGACCCGCCGGATGTCGTGCTGCGTATGATCGAAAAATGGCGTGAAGGCTATGAAGTCGTCTATGCCGTGCGCTCCAAACGGCAAGGTGAAACCTGGTTTAAGCTCTTTACAGCCAAAGCTTTCTATCGTCTATTGCGCGGCGTCGCCAATATTGACATCCCAGTTGATGCCGGTGACTTTCGCTTAATGGACCGCCGCGTTGTATTCGCCATGCGTCAACTACACGAAAAGCATCGTTTTATGCGCGGGTTGAGTAGCTGGGTCGGCTTTAAACAGACTGGCGTCGAGTATGAACGGGCCGAGCGCTTTGCTGGCGAGACCAAATATCCGCTGCGCAAGATGATGCGGCTCGCTATGAATGCGATTACCAGCTTCAGTTATTTGCCTTTGCAATTAGCGACCTATGTCGGTTTCACGTTAGCTTTTTTGAGTTTACTCGGCATCATCCTCGCCATTGTCTTACGGCTTTCGGGCAGTGATGCCTTCCACGGTCAGGCTTCTACCCTGGTCAGCGTACTTTTTCTGGGTGGCATCCAACTGATCTTTCTGGGCATTATTGGTGAATACCTGGGCCGCATCTACGATGAAGTCAAAGGGCGCCCGCTCTACATTGTGTCACGCGCCTATGGTTTTGTCGGGCGCAACGAATCCTCACCTTCCTAGTCAGCCCATGACCGTAATGGTGATAGAACTGACAGCGTAAAAATACGTAAATCGCTCTACGTATTTTTACGTACCTTACGAAGAACAGAAAACATACAAAATACTTAATAAATTTAATTGCTTTATTAATGAATTACAGGGCTAAATCAGGTTGATCTATTTGATTTACTCCTGAATTATATTTTCAAGTGAATTAAATGAGTCTTAAGCTCATTTGACAACGAGACAAGCCACTGGTATTCTTATCAATAGTTTAGTCGTATTTACGTACAACTTATTACGTATTTGCTCTACATCATATGACGGTTGCCTAAATCAGTTAAATACGTAAGACGATAGATCCAACGGCAAGTCGCTTGCGTCAGATTATAAAGACGAGTAATTATAGCCATTTAATTTCGACTGAGTTCTATACCAACTACATACTGGGCACGAGAATAGCCGGCCTGTCTAGAGTTTTTAGACAGACCGGCTATTTTTTATTGCATATAATACCAGTAAAAATCGCAAACAAATATTGCCTCTACAGCAACATCGCTCGCAACAAGATTAGGTTTCACCGTAGCGCTTACTTGATAAGCAAACTGCAAAGGAAACTAAAACATGGCAAAGTGCAATCCATTCCGATATCTCCAACATGTTTCCCCCAGCGACTTCATTGGGCGTTGGCCGCTTGTCGAATCGATTGCGCAGGACCTGACACGCAAAAACGGCGATTCGCACGCTATTATTGCGGGGCAACGTTATGGCAAAACCAGTATGTTGGAGGCGCTATCGCATCAGTTATACCAGTCTGTGATTGTAGAACCAGGTGATAGCTTGGCGTTGCCGATGTATATTGACTTCAAAGCTGGTTCTTTCAATTCACCCGAAGCCGTTTTTTCCTTCATTCTCAATCGGGTCTATCGCCAAATCAATCGGGTCGTGCGCCAACATCCGTTAGCGCTTTGGTCGACTCCCTTGCGGCTGGGGGCGCGCTGGTTCGATCAGCTACTGAATATACCAGAGCTTCCTTCGCAAGATTTTGAAGATGCGATTGGATATATTATGGATCAGTTAGATACGCCGACTGCGCCGACACGCCTGATTTTAATGTTGGATGAGATTGGTAAATCTTTTGACCAGCCCTGGACTGATGACCTCTACAATCAATCGCGGGCTTTGATTTGTAGCAGCGATGTGCAAACGCGCATCCGCTTGGTGCTGACCGGTTCTCAGCGCTTTCTGGAACAGCGCACAATCGATAATGTATCGCTGTGCGATGTGCTCAAACTGCATTATATGGAACTATTTGATCAGGCTGGCATTGCGCAACTAGTTGCGCGTGCCGATGGTTTATCGGCAGAGACGACAGCGGCCGTTTGGCGGCAAAGCGGCGGTCATCCGTTCCTGGCTCAATACCTGCTCTACAATTTGTGGGAACAAAGAGAGCAGACGGGTATTCATCATGCGGAAACAGCGATGATTGACCGTTTGGCTTCGGGTTTTCTGCACAAACGGGTCTTTGAAATGGAAGGATGGGCAAATGCAGTGGGAACTACCGGGCTTTCAGTCTATAAAGTGCTCAGCGAAGCGTCTGATTGGGTCACAGAAGAGCAGATTATCGCTTCGGTGAATGAACCGGCACAGCAGATTGAGCGCAGCTTGCTTGGGCTTTGTTGTCACGGATTAGCCATTCATGATGAAGACTGGACCCATTATAAGTATACGGGCGAGCTATTTAAAACTTGGTTTAACCGGCGTGGCATTGCCAATATTCAGCCCGCACAAAACCTGCTCAAACCAGATCTTAGTCCTGAGCATATGCCGGTTAACATCAGTATTGACACCGGTGGTGGTCCTTATATCGCCGGGTATGTGAATACACAGGGCGGCGGATTTATTGGCCACGACCAAATGGCAGCTCATTCGTAGGCCAACGTGCTGCCATAGGGAAACATAGTTTTAGTCTGACGAACTGGCAAGCGCCTGCGCCAGATCAGCCATCAAATCTTCGGCGTTTTCCAAGCCAATCGAGATACGCAAAAGATTGGGTGGGGTGCGGCTGGTGGGCCCTTCCACCGAGTAACGATGTTCGATCAGACTTTCGACGCCGCCGAGGCTGGTGGCCTGGGTAAATAACTTTACCCTGCCGGCCACGGCCAGCGCGTGTGACGCATCGCCTTGAACCTGGATCGATAACATGCCGCCAAAGCTAGACATCTGCCTGCGGGCGATGGCATACCCTGGATGGCTTTCCAAGCCAGGGTAATGCACGGCGGCGACGCTGGGCTGTGTGGCTAGAAAGTTCGCCACCTTGAGCGCATTTTCACAGTGACCGCGCATTCGATAAGGTAAAGTGCTGATACTACGCCGCAACAACCAGCAATCAAACGGTGATGGCACCGCCCCGCCCAGTTGTTGAATCGCACGAATACGTTGAAAAAATGGATCGTTTTCCCGCGCAATCAACGCGCCACCTGTGAGATCGCTATGCCCGCCCAAATATTTGGTGGTCGAATGCATGACAATATCCGCACCATGCGCAAGCGGGCGCTGACAGATCGGGGATGGCCAGGTGTTATCCACCACGCAGATCGCCTCGACTTGATGAGCCAGCGCGCTGACCGCGGCAATATCCGTAAGCTTGAGCAACGGGTTGGATGGCGTCTCGACCCAGATGGCCTTGGTGTTGGGGCGCAGCGCTTGCCGCACCTGCTCCAGATCGGTCATATCCACAACCGTATAGTCCAATCCCCACGGTCCAAAGATTTCCTGCGCCAGGCGACCAGTGCCAAAGTAAACATCATCGGGCCCGATCACATGATCACCGGTTTTTAACGCCTGAAAAAAACTCATCGTCGCCGCCATTCCGGAAGCAAAGGCCGCGGCCGCCACCCCGCCTTCTAAGCCAGCCAGACATTCCTCCAGTGCTTTTCGATTGGGATTGCTACTGCGCGAATAAACGTTGTCATTGGTATAGCTGCCATCGGCGTTGCGCTCAAAGGTGGTGGAAAGGTTGATCGGCGGCATCACCGCGCCACTGCTCAGGTCACTGTGATGACCGGCGTGGACGGCAAGGGTTTCGATGTGGTTGAATGGCGTGTTAGGTTTCATAGATTTTCTGAGTGATGTTGCGCGTGGTAAAACGGGCCGAGGCCAGACACGGAACGGCTTGGTATCGACTAAGTTTTGCCGTCCCCGGCCCGTTACAGGATGATGGCGCGACAAGAGTTACTTAGATTATTCCAAATCAATAAGGATACGGGCTGGGCCTATTTCAGAATTGCTATCGCGCCCAGAGGGCACCCGCTTGACAGGAGGAAAAGGCCCCACCTGTCAAGTCTCGATCCCTGGATTGTTATTGATTGCTTGGACTGGCCTTACTCGCGCGGAATCCCCGTAATGCGGAGGCCACTGTCTTTTAGTTTATGGCGGATATTAATCCCTACAAGTACAGCCGTCAATCCTTCGACAATCGATGCGTTAGCTAAGGCACCGGCGTCAACGCCGAAGAGGCCGCATGCTTTCACTAGTTCCAGCACCGTTTGTTTGGCTTCTTTGTGATCGCCCGTCACTAACACATCACAATCCGGTTGCCAGCTTAAATCTTTTAAATGACCAGCCGAGATATTCTGGAAGGCGGCGACAACTTTTACTTTTTCGCCCAGTTGAAGTTGCGCTTCCTGCGCAGCGGAACCACCCGGCGGATGCCAGACGACAGAAACCTTCGGCGGTTTAAGCGGCGCGCTGACGTTGATGAACGTTTTTCCTTCGCAGTGAGCGGCGATTTGCTCAATGGTATCGGCCTGGGCGTCATAGGGCACACTGAGGACAATAATTTCAGCGGCGGCGGCAGCGGCGGCATTCGTGGCGCCAGTGAGTGATACACCGCCGGCAGGTAATAAGGCGCTCAACTCAGCAGCCATCGCGCTGGCTTTTTCGGCGCTCCGGCTGCCAATCACGATCGGATAACCGGCTGCGGCCCACCGCAACGCTAGCCCCGATCCTTCTTTCCCTGTACCGCCGATCACGGCGATCATAGATTTTGCCATATTCATCAACTCCTTTAACGATTTTGGGTAGACATGATCAAACCCATAATGCTAAAGATAGCACAAGCGAACAGTAAGATGACCACCAAAATGGGGATAAGCACCACGGCGATCGCTTTGCCCGAGGTCAAATTATATGCCACCTTGGTCGCATAATAGGTCAAGACAAAGCCGTAAATCGAAAGAATAGAGCCGAGGCAACTACCCAGCCCAGGCACAAAGCCAAGGATCGCACTTACGATGATGATCGGGGCTTGAAAGGTGGCGATTAAGTAGGCGTAATTGCCAAAATCACCTTGCCCACCCAGCAGCTTCGCCAATAAATGCAAAATCCCCACACCAATCAGAAAAGAAATCGGGATAGAGATAATCGCAGCCACCCCTGCGCCGCCCATCGCAGCGTTTATTATCCCGCTAGACATCATCGTTCGCATCTGCTGCGTTACCGCTGGCGGCAGGTTCATCATCCCAATCATTTGATTTAGGGTGCCAGTATTGAAGAAAATAAGCCCGCGCAACAGACCCAACACAGCCGCAATTGCAGCAGCGATCACAATCCAGATAATGGCCGTATTAAACGTAGCCGTCGGTTTTACCCGTTCTTGCGCGAAGATAGCTTCGCCGGGCGTGAGCAAAACAGTTTTCCAAGTCTGGAAGATTGCAGAAAAATCCATAGGTCACCTCCTGGTGATAAAACTGGGTTTGTGCGCATGCGCTGTTACAATGATAGAGAACACCATTATACGCTGGCTGGGCGCGGATGGTATATTCTTGGATAACGCGCCAGCAAATTTGCTCATCGCCGCGTGATGAAGCAGCATAGCGTCTTCGCTTTTGTGCGCTGGCTAAGTGCAGGTATTATATACGGCGTGACTGTTTTTCCGTAGCCGTTTTATCCATTTCAGGGGTAAATTGTTGGGAATTGTCGATGAAGACCACAACACCAATCAGCCAGCCGCTTAACTATACGCAAACGACTCATTCGCCAGACGCGACGCGCGCATTGGGGCAACGCTTGGGCCAGTTGCTGGCCGCAGGACAAGTGATCGCGCTCCAGGGCGATCTGGGCGCGGGCAAAACTGTGTTAACCCAGGGCATTGCCGCGGGGTTGCGGATCACTAAGCGGGTCACCAGTCCCACTTTTACACTGGTGAACGAATACGACGCGCCTGATCATCGGCAATTGATCCATATCGACAGTTATCGTCTGGGTGACAGTGAATTGGCAGCCACACAGGAGGCAGCGACCTTCGGCCTGGAAGAATTACTGGCCGCAGAAAATGCCATCGTCGTTATCGAATGGGCAGAACGGGTGGCCGCGCTCCTGCCCGACGACTATCTGCGCATTGACATCGCCTACGTGGCCCAAGCTGAATCGGCGCGCCAGATCGCCTGTACGGCGTTTGGCCGCGCGAGCCAAGCCGTGCTCCAGGCGCTGATCGAGGCGGGCCGCTAACTTGTCAACGGTTTTTGGGGACGGTTTGAATTGATGAACGCCAGTGGCATGCGCGTTCCTGTAAGCGCACGTAACCGGTTGCGCACCGCTTGCCCAGGCCACACCAGCAGGCCAATCGAGATTAACAAGGTAAGCCAAGCAATGATCGCGCCTAATTGCCGCACGGAGGTCGAACCCATTCTGGCGTCAATGCGATGTTCGCCGGCCGGAACATCAACCTCGATCAACCCATACGGATCAGAGACGCGATGAGGCGTTACGCGGCCATCAATTCGCACCTGCCAGCCAGGAAAGTAAAATTCATTGATGCGCACAACGGAAGGTTGCGCGAGTTGCACCACGCCACCGCCGCTCGACCCGCGACTGTAATTGCTCAGCACTTTGCCCGCGCCTTTGAGAATCGATAAGCGCTCCAACAAGCCATGATCACTGTAATCTTCGCGATAATTGTCCGCGGCGTAGTCCTTGGTCATCGGTGATTCGGTAAACGGTTGTTTCACCCACTGGGTCGGCGCAATCATATCGGGATGCTCGCGTTCAAAGCGAAAGATCGCACGGCCATCCTCGCGCCACGGTTCAACCGGTTGCAATTGCGCGTTGACATAGCTGTAACTGGCGAAGATGATCAACAGGCCGATCACCAATAAACCGCCGGACTCCTCTGCTTTGTTCAAGAGCGTGGGCAACAAATTCCAAACCACCAGCCCCGCCAGCGCGCTCAGGGTAAACGCCGTCAGCGACAGCAAGCGCCACGGAAATTGAATGACCGCCAACGGCGTTGCCACTGCCCATAAACTATGGGCAGCGGGCGTGATCAACCAGAGTAAAGCCCCGGTCGCGCCCAGTAAATAGAGCATCAAGCTGCGCAAGCGCGGCTTCTGCCATAGGCCATAGACCGCGGCCATCCCCAGCAACAAAGCCAACGCGCCCACCTGAAAGCTCATGCCGTCGTTGGCACCCTGCGGATCATCGGAAAAACCAAAACCCCAAAATGAACTAAAAAACTGGCCCAAATAAACAAAGTTGTTACGAAAATCGTAGGTGTTGGTCGTATATACTTGTTGTTTTAGGTATTGGCCCTCGACCAACAGCGGCAACAGAAAACAAGCGTAAAGCAACAATGCGCCAATGCCACCGGCAGCGGCCAGGCCAATCCGGCCCAGAATTTGGCGTTGGACGCGCCCAGATTCCACCGGTTGACGCCAGGCCACGGCCAGCCGGAACAGCACAAATGTCACCAACAGCGGCGCAAACGAAACCAGGGCAAAGGTGTGCGTCAACAGGGCGCCGGCCAGACAAAGCATCGCCAATGCTAAGCGGCGCTGCCAACCAACCAGGAATCCACATTCGATCAGGCGATCAAAGGCCAAAAACACCCAGGGAAACCAAGCCAGCAACAGCGAATCATTGAGCGCCGCGCGCACATAAATATCGACCAAATGATAGGGGATAAAGACATACAACAAACCAGCGACGACACCCGCCAACCGCACATTGTCGATCGCTCGTGTTTTCTCGCCCGCTTTCTGCACAGGAGCCAGTGCCAAAGCATCAGGCGTCAACCAGTGCACCACCAGTTGGTACATACCCCAGCCGCCCATTAGGAAACCGGTTGCCCAGGCCAGCTTAGCGGCCAACGTATAGCCAGCGCCGAATAGCACAAAAATTTCGGCCAGATAAAAGCCCAGCGGCGCCTGGATAATAAACGTGGGGTAGCCATAACCCTGGATGTGATGCATGGCCCAGCGCGGCCACCAGGCACCGTCGCGGATCGAGGCGTCAAACATAATCAAATAAAAGACGCTGTGGCGGCCGTCATGCGCTTCATAAAAATAGCCAGGGGCCAAGAGTGGGGTCAGCGCGAAGAGGCTCAAGGCAAGCAGTAAGAACAGATAAGGATCGAGTTTAGTCACATATCGGGCAACTAATTTATGCATTGGTGTGTTTATAGCCAACTCAGATTGCGGCCGATTAGTAATTCGTTCTTTTGCACATGGTGCGTACTTTTCATAGCAACAAAACGTGTTTCAAAGCCATACCCATTGGCTAGTGCGCGAATTTCAGCATGATCATCGTATGTCATCAGGAAATCGCCGGCCAGACGTGCGGCTTGCTCAAATAAGGCAAGGTGATCGATAGTAGAATGCCGGTAAAGCCGCCCACCGGCTTTGACATAAGGTGGATCAATAAAATACAAGCTGTCTTTACGATTTTGATTGATGCGCAATACCTCAAAAGCATCCCCATGAATAAATTTGATCTTGTCGCGTAGCTGATCGATTTCCATAATACGATGTTTAAGCGTTGTTGGATACCAACGGGATCGGATGCCTTTCCCGTTTTCTCCTTGTTTAACAAAGCTGGCGCCTTCCGCTAGAATTCCACCACGATTGACGCGATTCTTAACAATGGTTGCAAAAGCTCGATCCCGTAGCGATTGGCTGGCTTGCGCAATGGCTGCTTGCGCCGTCTCGGCCGTTAAGTCGAAAGTGACGATCTGATCAGCCAACCACTGGGCATCTCCACTTGTGATTATCTGCCAAACCGCCGCTACATCCTCATCCAATTCTACCAGCGTTACCTGTCCAACCAATTGTTCGAATACAGCCGTAAGACTAACAATTCCTCCGCCAGCAAAAGCCTCAATCAATTCTTTATCCGAGCCTCCGCGCGCCCGCAGCCAGGTTCGTATGGATGGCACCAACCATGTCTTGCCGCCTGGATACCGAAACGGACTACGCATTGGCACAGAGGCAACGTTGATGATTTTATTTGCATGGTCATCACGTCCGTTTTGCTCGATAAACTCTTCAGAAGGATCGAATAAAGATTGTTGTCTGCTCATACCAGTGTAATATCCGTAAGAGAAGGTGCGTCTGGGGAATTACCACCATTCTTCTTGCCCAATTTTAGTGGTTGCATTAGTATGACAGCGCAAGGTTGCGCGCAAGGGCGGAGCCAGCACGCCTCGTGCGCATGGTCCGGCCCGTAGGCGTGCCGGCTCTGCTGTGGTCTACCGATTAACAACCTTGCGCTGTCATATTGGTGCTCCCATCATTTCCCTCGATCCTTCAGCCGATAAACAAATTTCAACCCAGACCAGGTCTGGTCAATCGCCGCCACTTTGACATCGACCAAGCCGTTGGCCAGGCCAATTTCGCGCACGATATTTTCGTCCAAATCTGTAGAAATTTTGATCGTAACAGATTTGGGCGTGCGCTTGGGCCAGGAAATCCAACACATGCCGTTGAGCGCCAGGGCAGCTTTCAAACGTGGAAAAAAGTCGGCAAGTTCCTGATGGCGTGTGGCAAAAAAATGGACAAAATCCAGCGCATCGCCCAGTTCCTCCGACAAAATCACCCGATCTGGCAACATTCCCAGCAGACTAGCATAGTCCGCCGGTGCCTGAATGACAGCAATGCGTTGGCCCGTTTTGATCCCCAATTTTTCGATCAACGAACGTTTGGAATATCCCGCCGCCGAAGGGTTGACCGCTGAAGGCGGGATTTCAGAAAATGGCATAATTACCCCTACTTTCTATACGGCTCTAGCAAATCAAGCGTCAGCACCTGCAACATAGCCAGTGGTGCCACCTGGCCAATGCCAGCGATCATCGGCGCCAAGTTATTGCGATCCCACCAGGCGACCGCAGGCGGTGACCACAGGCGCAACGGCCAATCACCACTCACCAGTTGCAAAGGCGGCCATTCGACCAAATCCGGCGGACGAGTCTTTGGCTGCACAAAACGCATGCGCACGCCGTTCAACGCCTGGCTGGCCCAGACATGCAGCCACCAATCGTCGCCACAGTACAGCGCATGCAAAGCCGGCAATTGTTGATACACCATCCAAGCTTGCGTCAATTGGGCAAAACTGGATTCCAGATTGGTAATTTGACCTGGACTGGTGACCCAACGGCTTAACTTGACGAAATCGGGCGTTCGTTCGCAGAGCCGCCAGTAGTGATAGCCTAACGCCACCGCCAGTTCGGCCTGACGAACTTGTCCAGGCGCCGGTTGTAGATTCGCTAGCAATTGGACCTGAACAGGGCCCTCACCCACCCGCAACAAATTTTCGGCTTCCGTAGCCGCCCAACCATTGCCCGCATAAAATACCATTGGCCGCTGTGCCGGTGGCATGCGGGCAAGCGCCTGGCCCACCACCTTACACAACAATAAAATTGAACTTTGCGCAACGAGGGCCGGATCATCATAGCCACCGACAATCACCAAGGCTTCCGGTTGCGCTTCGTTTAGTTCAGTAGCCAATTGACCACTGTTGGTGTCAATCGTCAGCCGAGTGCTGCCGATCCATTGGGTCGGGCCGCTCGCTACCGCCTGGCGCGCCGCCGTTAAACTGATGCTATTGCTCAAACCAGCCACCCACACCCGAACATGCGCCCGCGGGCTGGCTGTGACGGCTACTTGCTCAAGCGTTGGAAAACGGAGCGGATCATCACTTTGCAACAAAGGCTCGTCGCGCACTTCGTCCCAAAGCTGGCGATTGATGCGTGTGCCCAAGCGGCGACAGGTATTTGCTACCTGCTCGGTCATTCCATCAGCGGGTGTACGCTGCACGCTTAACCAGTTTGCCAGGCGATATTGCCCATTGACATTTTCCAACACGCACGCACGCGTCACCTTAGCCTCCACGCTCAGCGCAAACAGGCTGCCAGTTGCTGGGTTTCTGATCGTTTGGACAGACGTGGCTTGTTGAGACATAACAGATTGAATTGAAAATGGTGAATTGTGAATTGTAAATGGGTAGGTTTGATCGACATCTTGGGTTAGGGACTAACGGGTAGGGGCGAGGCAAGGCCAGCGGATCGAGAGGCTACCAAAGTTTATGTGGCTCTGCCTCGCCCCTACGGTCCCCTGGCTCAATAATTAACTATTAACAATTAACCGTTAACCATTAACCTACTGCGTCAACCAGCGCCACAGGGTCTCTGCCCAGTGCCAGATCCCGGTCTCATTCAAGCTAAATAAAAAGAATTCCATGCGACCAATCAGTAAGCTTAGTCGGGCAGCCACTAAGCGGGCAAAGATCACCCCGGCGGCTACCCATAAAGCCCGTTTGCCCAGCCAAAGCCATGCTTCGAGGAGGCTACGCATGACAATCGGCTGCCTGGACAATTGTTGATCCAGCCGTACAGACAAGTGCAACAAGGTAGCTGTGGTCAAGAGTAAGGTCAGGACGCTGGCAAAAAGTGGAATGGGAGCCGCCGACCAAGCAATCCCAGGGTTCATCGCCCGCCAAAATTGAGGGAGCAACGTGCCCTGAAATAGGCCGAGTAACCCCACCGCAACGCTAACGCCCAGCAACAAAGTGGCGGGGATCATGCCTAAACCGTGCAGCAAGCGTCGCCCGATCCACGCTTCACCGCCCCCCGGCTTGCCAGATTGGAGCATGCGATCCAGGCCAGCTGCCCCTAGGCATAGGCCCAGAATCAAGGGGATCCACAACTGTAAGTGGCGGGCGTCCGCATGGGAACCAGTGCTGAATAGCGGGATAAAAAGCCGCGGTTGCAACACGTCGCGCAGCACTAAAACGGCCAAATAACCCAGGCTTGCCCCCACCAATATATGCTGTGCCAGGCGCGTCAGTGCATGGTCACCAACAATCGCGCTGAAGATCAGCAGAGAAAAAATAAACCCTACCCAAATGCCTAGATTAGTGGCAAGCGGTTCTATACCAAGATGAATCATGCCTTCATTCTCTTTATGAGCTGCCCACCATCGAGTAAAATTACGAACGGGCATAGATCAAAGCCGCCAAATTACCCAGCACGATCAGCAGCAAAAAGGCCAGATGTCCCCAGTTTTGAAAGACCAATTGGAGACGATAGACCGTTTCTTCTGTGCGCGGCAACGGGTGCGTGAGCAGTTGCTGATAGGCATACGCGCCGTCAAAACCGCTCACCAGGCCCCGCAATTGTCCACTGTCCAGATAAGGCCGCAACGGCACATCTGCGCTCGCGCTGGTAAAGGCCACGACCGGAATTTGATTTAATGGCTGCACCAGTTCCAGCCACTGTTGCACATCTTCGGCCTGCGCTGCTACGATCACGGCTAAGGCTGGTCGCTGCGCCAAGGCATTCGTCAGCGCCAGCGACGCCCCGGTTGTAGATTCGAGTAAGCTGACGCGCAAATTCTGGCCGAGCAACGGCAAAGCGGCCGCGCCGCCAGGCAAGAAACCGCCCTCAATGTAGCGCGCGTGATCAGCTTGCGTCTGAAGCAGCGGATCTTCCAGCCGATCATCGCTAGCGCGGGCGAACAGGCGGCGGGCGGTGGCCAAACCATTAGGCAGTAAGCTCACCACGATTGGCTGGCTTTGGCGATCAAATAGCTGCGCCACCAACGGCAAGGCGAGCAAATCCATTTCGTCGGCCGCAGCTGGATCGTACGCCCACAAGATCAAGACCGGTGCATCAGGCGGCAAATTTTCTATCATTGCATGCGCTACGGTCACGCCTGGCCATAGTTGCACCCGCCCCACCGGCTGACCAAACAGCAAAAAAATCGGCAACGCCACCATCAGCTCCAGCAACACAAAGATCCAAGGCACGCGCAAGGCCGGCAGTTCACGCGCGCGATAGAGCGGCGGCGCATTGAGCAGCGTCGGGTCTTGCGTCATCAAGCCACGCAAACGACGCAATTGCTCAATCCCCAAATCAATCCCCGGCGCCAAGTAACGCGCTGGCGCGCCGATGTCACCACTTTCACCCACTTCGCTGGAAATGCGCAATGGTTCCAACAATCCCTGCACACCCATGATCAGCCTTGCGGTGTCCCCCAGCGGCAAAATTTCATCAGACCCAGGATCTTGTTCAAACTCACTGATCTCTGCGGGATCAGCCGGGGCAAACAACGCCTCATCCTGGAGCCAAAGTTGATTAATCGTTAGATCAGGTTTAGGCGACGCAAAGGGGTTAGGTGATGCTACGTCGGGC
Source organism: Caldilineales bacterium (assembly GCA_038225095.1). Taxonomy (GTDB): domain Bacteria; phylum Chloroflexota; class Anaerolineae; order Caldilineales; family Caldilineaceae; genus JAPLGZ01. Next base: position 19,534 of record JBBREZ010000011.1, on the reverse strand, counting down.
GGCGGGCTTTGCTCTGCTTGGGCTGGCGTTTGATCCGCAGTGGTGGGCGTCGTAGCATCGTCAGGCAAAGGGGCTGGCGCAGTCGATGGTTGATCAGGGCGAGTGGCGATTATTACCTCGTCTGTGCGCAGCTCAGTGCCACACCGATTGCAAAAATTTGAGCCGGCCCGATTAGCTGTGCCGCAATGGGGACAATGAATGGTTGTCATACGGCATTTCTACCAAGCAAAAAACGCACCCCAGCAATTAGCAAGGCCAAGCCGCTGCCCAGAATTGCGCCGCGCATGATGGCCGTGATCGGCACCGTCAATGTCCAATTAGCCAGTTTGACCCATAGGGGTGACAAAACGCTATTGGCGGCGGGCATTTGGACAAGTAAGATCAACAAGGCGCCAGCTAACATCCATACACCGCCGACCCGCCCGATCCGCAGCCAGCGAAAAGCGGCCGCCGCCATAAAAAATGCGGTTAAAGCCAGCAACATCGCCTGACCTGGCGCGATCAAACTATCAAAAACCCACTCCAACATGGGGCCTCTGACGCCATCTGGGTGCAGCAACCCAGCCACAAAGACCGCCACCAACGTCGCAACCAGAGCCAGGCTATAGGGCCAACCAACCTGGCCGCTTTGAATGCGCCGTACATGCACCAGTAAAACATTGACGACGCCTAGCAACAAGGCAAACGCGCTCAGTAGAATCGTCCAACTATACAGCAGCGTCGTGAGCGCCCGCAGTGGTGGAATAAGGCCGGTGCGATCGACAATCACCAGCACGAGACAGCTGAGGAGAGCAAGCAAAACTAGATAGTTAATCAGCGAAAAACGTGGCAAAGGCATCATCTTTGATGAAGATTTAAGGAATGAGTGCGAGCAAAACCAATAGAAGCGTCAGGCCAATCATCGCCCAACTTACCCACGTATCAAGGGAAGTTGCACCCGTATTAATAGTCTCCCCAGACGCCGTTAGTTGAGCGCCTGGTACGTGGCTAGAAGTTAGCGCTTCTTCCGTTACGGCAAACGGCAATGCGTCCCAAGGCAAAGTAGGGCGCGCCTGGGTATAAGGTGTAAACAGGGGCAGCATGTTGGCCGGTGCTGAGGCCGGCATTCGCTCCGCTTCCGATGGGCGCTCAGGCGCTAAGGTGGTCAACGTAGCCAGGTAGCTGGCCCGATCCGCCCCAGCAAAAACAACGGTTGGAGCCAACGGCTGGCGTAGCGTGGTGTTTGGTTGCATCTGCATCAACACAGCCAGCCACAAGCTACTGGTTCCCCCGGCGACCATAACGGGCGCCATGACATCAACGCGGTGGGCCACAAAAGTGCGCAGCGCGGCAAGCATGGCTAAATCGTCTAGGAGCAGATGGCTGCTGCCTAAATCCAACAAGGGCATCCGTCCGGCTTCTAAACTCGCTTCGAGTTCACTTTGCCATTCGATATCGATGGCAACAGGTGCTTGATTCCAAAATGGCATAGGGTTCGTTACTTGATCAGCGTCGCTCTGAACGTTGAGCGGAAATTTTCGGCACAGCGTCAGGCTTACGCGTTGATAGCAGGGTCGCGAGCAAGCGTTATCTCAATCAGCGTTTGTTCTAACCAGGCTACGCCAACCGGCTCACTAAGCAGCGCAGCCCAAGCTTGCCAAGCGGGCAAGCCCAAGATCGCAGCGAGTGGCGCTAGTACATAAAGCAGTTGACTGACGACAAAAGCACATGGTCGGTGGCTGGCGACAAATAATAAACATGGCAAGGCCAGTTCGCGTTGCGCAAGCGCCTGCAACGATGGCTGAATCGTAGCGGCTTGGGTTGGACTAGTCAAGGTTTGGGGCAATTGTGTGTGCATAGATTTCAAGGCTAATTTCTGTGATCCTATTAGGTTCGGGTGACATTGTCTATTTTGGGTCAATGACCACATTTTAACACAGAGTATGCCAAAGATTGAGTTACACGCGCTGGTTGCAAGAAAAAATAATTTTCATTGAGGTCGCACATGGGCCAAGAAATAATGATTGACATCTGGTTAAGCCCATTGTAAAATATTTAGAACATACACCGCGCGGGTCGAACGGGCCGGGGACGGACAAGCAACGGCTCGGTATCAGTTAAGCTTTGTCGTCCGTCCCCGGCCCGTTTATCCAATAACATTTAGTATAAAGTGGGCAAATCGATCACCGATGAATAAGCAATTAGCTCGACCCCTGGATGGTAATGCAGAAAATAGTGGCATACGGAGCCTAGCCATCCGCCTGTTGCTTGTCGTCACGTCAGTCTTATACCTTATATTATCCGATCATGCCACAGGTTTCTCGATGGTCAATTCGACCGCGCCAACCTGTTCCAATTCAGTGGCAGGTGGCGTGTATTGGGATGCAAACGGTGACGGGGCCCATGAAAGAAGCGAACCATTTCTGGCTGGCGTTATCCAGGTGATTAATAGCGCTCATGATACCACGAATTTAATTCAATCAGCGGATGGTTTCTTTGTGCTGGACGACCTTGCCTGTGACGAATATGCGGTCTATCACGATGATGCCTATGTCGGCAAATTCGTGATCAGTCGGGTCATGGGACAGGTGCTGATCGAATTGCCGAAAACAAACCAGAAAGAGCGCATTTTTATACCGCTCGTCATGCGCTGACGGCTTTCTGCGCCAGCCACGCCGACAGAGTGCAGCGGATTTAGAAGGCAACGAATTGATCAGATTCTGTTGATGTTTCCAGAGCTGGCGGAACACAAGCCACCGACCGATCAACAGTGGTAGAGATCATATTTGTTGTTTTCTGAATCCGTTGTTGTTTTCGGGTTATGGTATACTACTGACCGTTTGTTTTTTCGATTACATTCAACCCAATTAACATCTAACTATGTGTGCGAATCGCGTATGCGATGGCAAGCAGGCATTTCCCCATTAACCGAATGTGTCCAGGCCAATCGCACACGTATCCGCCCATGAAGACAAGGTATGATTGTTCTATGCTAAGCGCTTTCTCACGCCCATTTTGTTTACTTGTTATCGTTGCCGTGCTCGTTACTGGTTGTGAAGCTGTCCCGCAACCGACGGCAACCCCCACCAAAACTCCCTCTGCGGTAAGCGCGGCGATCTCCACCACCCAAGTGATCATTGCGCCAACGGCAACGCCCATTGCTCAGACACCAACGCCTGTGCCAACGCAAATCCTAGTTGAGCCAACGCCTTTGCCCGGCAATATTGCCCCGTTTACGGGCCTGCCGGTTGATGACCCCCAACATATCCACGAGAAACCGATCTTGATTTGCGTCAATAATGATCCGGTGGGCCGGAGCGCCCATTGGGGCCTGAGCAAAGCCGATTTGGTCTATGAATATATTGTGGATGGCTTCGCAATGTCACGCCTCACCGCTTTATTCCAGAGCCACGAAACCGCTCGCGTGGGGCCGGTTCGCTCGGCGCGCATGCCTAATATCTGGATGACCCAAATGTATGACGGCGTGCTGGCCTGCTCTGGCGGCAGTGATGAAATTCGTTATTTGCTGAAAAATGAAGTCGGCTTTCCCTATCTAGACGCCGACATCGATGATCCGTCCAACAATCGCTACTACACCAACCTTGGCTCGGATTATCGCACCCGACTCCAGGGTCGCACCGATGGCGTGCGCCAATGGATGGCGGACAATAATCTGCCCACCGCCTGGCAACGGCCTGGGTTCGAGTTTAGTCCAACTGCGCCCAGCGGCGCCAGCGGTCAGGCCACTGTAATCGCCATTCCTTACCCTGGCGGCAATAATGTCGAATGGCACTATGATGCCAATTTGGGTGGCTATCTGCGCTTTCAGGGCGGCGTCCAGGAAAGCGATCCGGCCACTGGTCAACCAATCTTGGCCAAGAATGTGATTGCGATGGTGGCCCAGCATGAATTGACCAACATGGTCGAAGATTCCTTGGGCACGAAAGGTGTTAACATCAAATTGTATGGCTTTGGCGATTTGCGCGTCTTCCGGGACGGTCAGGTGTATGCAGGCACCTGGCGCGCCGACGATCAGCATCCGCCCCGTTGGTTGGGGCAAGGCGATGTCGTTATCAAGCTCCAACCTGGTCAAAGTTGGATTCAGGTCGTGCAAAAGACTGAAGATATTGGTTACCAATAATCATGAAGGGGGACGCAAAGATGAACAACAAATTCCATTTTCCCACCCAAAGCAATCTGACCCAAGCCAAACTGCGCTGGATTATTGGCTTGACCCTTACGCTTTGTGCAGCCATTTTATTGCTAACCTTATCACCCGTCATCACACGCGCCGCCACGCCAACGCCCGAACCAATCGTCACGACGGGCTATGATTACACGGTGCAGACCGGGGACAATTGGAGTACCGTCGCCATCCTCACCGGCTTGCCCATTGCGCAACTGAAGGCGGCTAACCCACAGGCCATCCGGCGCAATGGTTGGCTGCTCCAGGGCGAAAAATTACACATTCCCAGTGGAACCTCGCCCCAAACTTCAGTCTATATTGTACAACGGGGCGAAGGCTGGGGCATTATCGCCGAAAGATTTGGCATTACGATTGGCCGTTTGCAAGCAGCTAACCCGCGTTCAATCCGTCCCAATTTGGTGCTTTATCGCGGTGAACGTCTGCTCATTCTGGGCAAGGGAACGGCGGCTACGGCTAATCAAACAGCCACGCCAGCCGCAACCGTATCGATCACAGAGACCACCAAGCCAACCACCACGGTCAAGGTGACCTCTACAGTGGCAATCACACCCGAGGCAAAACAAACTGTCTCTGCGCTGACAACGGCACAAGCGAATACCAAAGCAACGGCAGAAGCGCAAACAAAGGTTGATGCGCAAGCAACCGTTGACAGCAAAGCAACTGCCGCGGCAAAAGCAACCGCCGATGCCAATGCGACAGCAACGAATGAAGCGGCAGCCACCAACGCAGCGAAAACAACCGCCGATGCGCTTGCGGTGCAAGTAACGGTAGATGCAAAAGCCACGGCCGAAGCCGAGATAGCCGCCAAGACCGCGGCAGATGCCGCGACGGCGGCAGCACAGGCAACAACCGTAGCGGCAGCGCAGACGGCAACGACAGTCGCTACGCCCATCGCAACGTCGGCACCTGTCTCAACCACGATCGTTACGACGACGACTGTTTCAACCACCACGACCCAAAATGTGACCAATACCGAAAATCTGACGGGCACGCAATCAGTCACGTCCACAGCGGCCTCTACCGTAACCGCAGCATGTCCAGCCGAATTTACAGCTTACCCCGATGCGCTGTTAGGCGTTGTCAATTCGTCCAAGGGCGGTGCAGACGGGTTGCGTGCTTTCTTGCAGGTGTGCGGTGCACTGGATGAGAATGCCTTTACCGTGAAAGATGTCAACGGTGATGGGGTGGATGATATTCTTGTTATCTACAAAAATCCGCGGTCAACAGCGGCCACGCCAGAAACCGACCTGATTATTTTAGATGGCGGCAAAGCAGGCGGTGGCAAGGTAAGCTTCACGATCGGCCATCGCGCCAAAGCAGCCGGTGAAGTGCATCTGCTTGCTACCGAGGATCTAAATGACGACAAAAAACCTGATGTTGCCTGGTCGGTGACCACCTGTGGCGCCAGCACCTGTTTTGACACGACAGAAATCTATAGTTGGACGGGCAGCGAGTGGCAAAGTTGGACCAAAGACCCGATCACGATGGCCTATGCCCAAATTAACCTGGAAGAAGCTAACAAAGCGGGCGCAGGCAAGGAAATTGTCATTAAAGGCGGCATCTATGGCAGCGTGGGCGCAGGTCCGCAGCGCGGTCGTACAGAAATATGGGGCAGCGTGAGCGGTGCGCCGTATACGCTGTTGAGCAAGACCTACGACGCCAGCAATTGTCTTTATCATGTTGTGCTCGACGCCAACGAGGCTTTTCTCAAAGGCGCTAGCGATAAATTTGTGGCGTCAGAAACCCTTTATACGAAAGCAGCCACCGATCAAAGTTTGACGAAGTGCTGGGTGCGTGACAATGAACTGACCGAATTGCGCAGCTTTAGTCTGTTCCGCCTGGCCTTGGTTGCGGCCAATCAAGGTAAAGCGGGGGTAGCAACTGATCTGATCAGCAGCCTGACAGCCACCTATAAGAACACGATCTACGACAAAGTGGGTCAAGTATGGCTGACCAATTATGCCAAAGGCAATGACATTAGCCGCGCCTGTGCAGCCACCAATGAGTTCGCCAAAAACAATCAAGAAGCGACGGATGTCTTGGCTGATTATGGCTATGCCAATCCATCATTTACCGCCGCTGATGTCTGCCCGGTAGTCGCGGTCGAGGGCGCCACCGCCCAACCAAATTCAGCTAGCCGAGTGGGTGTAACCAATACAATCACATCCACAACCACGACGGTTAGCGCAACCCAGGTCATCACAGCCAGCCAAGCGCCAAGCCAAACCAGTACAGCGGCCAATAGTACAGCGGTGAATAGCACAACGGTGAATAGCACAACGACAACAACACAAACCACCGTTGTGACGAGCACAACTGCCATCACCGCCGGCGGGCAAACTGCGAAAAATAGTTTGGCCGCCTGTCCGAAAGACCTGGGTGGCTATCCCAGTGCGCTTACCACCGTACTGAAAGCAGCTGCTGGCGATGCGGCGGTGATTGAAAAATGGATGCGCGGTTGTGGCGCGTTGGACGACAAACGCGGCGCTATCAAAATGGTCGATCTCAACGGTGACAAGTTGCCGGATGTTGTTTTACTGCCGACCCTTGTCAGTGATAAGGGGTTCGGTCCGAATGGCACACAGGGGACTGTGCTAATTTATTACGCCGAAAAAGATGGCGCCTACCAATTGGTCTCCAAGCCAGCAATCTATGGAAAGCCAGCGCTATTGAGCACCGAAGACCTGAACGCCGACGGCAAAATGGATATTGCCTGGACCGTAGAAGGCTGTTCGACCTTTTGCGTGCTAGAAACCCAGATTGTCAGTTGGGACGGCAAAAGTTACACCTCTACCATTGAGCCGGGCGCAGTGGTTGCCGTTGGCACGGCAAAATTTGAGCCTGTCGCCGCCGGTGATCTAGGCCAAGGCCAGCAACTGGTCTTGCAGGGCGGCATCAGCGGCACCCCCGAAGGCGGTCTGGCTGTGCCCCACACCGAAATCTGGCAGAGTATTAAAGATGGACTCTTCCAGCGCATCGGTTGGCGCTATGACCGCAAGGTCGAGGGCAACGATTGTTTAGGTTTGCGCCTGGTAGAAGCCGATGTCGCTTTAGAGGCGGCGTCTGTGCTTGGCTACAAACCGGCCATCGATCTCTATAGCCAAAGTCTTGATCCGAAGCTAAAAGCCTGTAGCATCTTCGGGATGGCGGCCGATCAAGAATTGGTGCTTTTGCAAGGCTTGTCCAGCTTCCGTCTGTTGCAAGCACAGACGTTCAGCGGTGATGTGGAGGCGGCCAAAGTGACCTTGGCTAACCTGACCAAAGGCCAGCCCGACAGCCATTATACCGCCGCTGCCAAGCAATGGTCGGATGAATATGCCAAGGCCAAAGACGCCACCGCCGCCTGCAAGGCTGTGCAGACGCTGTTTGATCAGAACGAAGAAATGTGGAAAATTACCGACCACTTTGGCTACAATCACCCAGCGTTGGCCGCGGAACAAGTTTGTTATAAACCGTAGGCGAATGCGGAGTGGGGAATGTGGAGTGCGGAATGTTAGTCGCAAGATTGGTGTAAAGCCGATTGGGGTCACTATCTCAGAATTATGGATAAGGGTTTGGATATGAGTGATGTACCTATAGGAGATGAAGGGCTACTGGGTCGGACCAAGCGATTCGCATTACGGGTGATTCGTCTGTGTGAATCGCTACCAAATACACCGACGGCAAATGTGATTAGAGAGCAGCTGCTACGTTCGGGAACCTCGGTTGGCGCTAACTATCGCGCGGCCTGTCGCGCCAAGTCGTCAGCCGATTTCATTTTAAAAATGGGGATGGTCGAAGAAGAAGCCGATGAATCACTTTACTGGATGGAGTTGCTCATTGAAACGGATATTATGCAAAAAGCGTTACTGACAGACCTCATGCGAGAAGGCAACGAAATCTTGGCAATGATTGTTTCTTCCATCAACACCACCAGGCAAGGCAAACGCAAGTAAGATCATCTACCATTCCGCACTCCTCACTCCGCATTCCTCACTCGTAACCACCGGCGTCCCCGCCTGCATGGCTTCGAGCAGCATCATGCCGAAGCCTTCATACAGGCTAGGGAAAATATAGGCTGCGCCTAAGGCATAAAGTGCAGGTTTGTCCATATCGTCAATCCAGCCGCAGAACTGAACTTGATTCAATAAGTTCAGTTCTGCGGCGATTTTTTGTGGAGCGGGGGTGAAAGCGCTATCAGTAGCAGGCAACTGGCCAGCAATCACCAATTTCACCACCGGGTCACCACCCCGTTCTAGATAACGTTGATAGGCGTGCAGCGTAGAACTGATATTTTTGCGCACATCAAAACCGCCCAGGTAGAGAAAGAAACGTTCAGGAAGATGGTATTTCTGGCGAATCGCCGCTAACATGGGCGCGTCTACCTGCACCGTCGCTTCCTGGTTAGGGCCATGATAGACCACATGCACCCGTTCCCCCGGCACACGTAACTGTTCGACAATATCGCGCGCACTGGCGTGGCTCACGGTCATAACCGCAGCCGAACGGCGCGCCGTCCAACTGACCAGTCCAGTATAGAGCCGCTGCGCCAGACCGCCGCGATAGGCAGGCAGCAGGCGTGGAATCAGATCATGCACAGTCACGGCGACGGGCACGGGTTGCCAGAGTGGTGCGGCCCAATAAGGCACCCAAAGGACATCCGCCGCCAATTGCCGAGCGAGCAGCGGCATCGTCACCTGTTCCCAGCATAATTTAGCCAAATTCTGGGGCAATGCGATCAACGGCTGCGCAATCATCTCGACGCTGGGCCATCTTGCGCGCCAGGCGGCGACATCATCCGTTTTGCGCACGGGCAACACAAGCGAAAGGCGCGGCGTCGGCGTCTGGCGCGGCAGATAATCGAGTAGATGGTGGACATATTGACCGCTGCCGGCGGTCGATTGGCCGACAAACCAGCCGTTGATCACAATGTGCATAGAACCTACGATAATTTATTTAAACTTTGTGCTAAGATGAACAGACTAACAAAAAACTACTGGAATTAAATAAGCAAATTACCAATCGACATCAAGCGCTTACAATGTACTACTTGCCTGTGTAAGGAAGTTCATGATATAACAAAGCTCGCTAAGCGTGAAATATACGATATAGCAACAACACGGAGAATCTCATGACCTTGACGATTCGTGTGCTTGTGTTGGACGATGATCTGTCGGTGCATAAGACGCTGCGCGCCTTGTTCGTTACGGCTAAAGATTTGCGTCTGGTGGATGAAATTATCGACCTTCAACAGCTTCCGCAACGCTGTCTAATCCTACATCCGCATGTTGTATTGATTGGGGGGGATTAAGCCATTTATTTTTGATGTTTCCGCCCTCGTCACTCAGGCTGCTCCCCAAACCAAAGTCATTGCTCTCCTCAACCCGCGTGACGCAATACGCACCGAAGCCTTATTGGCTACCAACCTGAACGGTTGTGTATTCCGCCACGAAATCGACAAAACCCTCATTCACGCGATTCGTGCAGTGGCACAGGGTGGCACTTGGTTTAGCCGATCTGTGATGGAACATCTGCTTGCGCATCCGTCTGGAATCCAGCCGCTTAAGCCATTGGAAGCGGTGATAGCAAGCAAGCGGCTCACTCGTCGCGACCAACAGATCCTGGCCTGCTTGCTGCGTGGCGACGATAACGCCCAAATTGGCACCGAATTGCGCCTTGCCGATCAAACCGTGCGCAACTATGTCAATCAGGTTTGCAAAAAATTAGGCGTCCCCCGCGACCAGCTTGGCAAATTCGTGCAAACTATGCCGTAACAATTCTCGAAGAAACTTACTATATCGTAAGAACAAGTACAAAATAGGTACAAACTGAGTACAAAACAAGTATTGGCGGGTCTACGGAAGGCAATGGAGGCGTGATATACTGTGGGCTATCTGCAGACTTAACCAAACAACTTCCGAATCAGTAATGAATGAGAGCTTTAGAAGCAATCTTGATGCGATTCGCTTGCCTGGAGTTTTGGCTCAATCGTCTCTCACGAAGTTTATAACTTAAAACGATACTAGCAGTACAATCAGACGATACTGTGAATAGTCGAATCGGTTTGCTGTTCGTGCCACCACCCAAAGCTATCAAAGAGAAAGGTCATATTAAATGTTGTATAAACGTGTTACAATATCCTTAGTCGCATTGGTAATTGCTGGTGTAAGCATATTAGGTTTATCATTCACTCATTTGAACCAAGCTTACGCCCAGAGGTTGGTGACTGCTGCCGAAGTCTTGTCATCCGCGACAGCGCTCAAAGCAACTGAAGCGCGTCACTACTGGATGACTGAATATACACGCGCTGCACCGTCGCTTAACGAACCGACCGACCCATATCATCGCGCAGTTGCTCCTTTTCAATCAAGTGAACGTATGATTGAAGTGTGGGAGGCTTTGTCATCCACACATACTATTGTCCGGTTGAAAGATGCTGAGCAAACCATTGTCTCCGAATTCATGTCAACACCAACAACAATGACAGTCTATGACGCCATTGCAGGGGCAGTAAGTTCTATTGAAAAGCAGGAAAATATTGTAAACAATGCCGGAGAACATGCCAGGAGTAATATTGATTCTGCTGCATGGGTTCATGGTATTACGCAATCAACATGGGGAACAACAGCCTGGCTCGTAGAAATGTCGCCTACTACTGCACTACCGGCTAATTTTCCGGCGACCCTGGGTGAACCAGCGATTCACTCCCCAGTTGCTTCTGATCTGAATTTTACGCAGACTAGAACCACCTGGGACATCGATCAGCAAACTGGGTTTCCACTCGCTATGAAGATCTTTGCTCTCACATCACCTGAACCAACATTGCTGTATTCTTTAACGCGCTCGCAACCAGAAATGTTATCAGCAGCCACAGTAGCGGATCAGCTCAATAATTTTACATCTCAGGATGTAAGCGAGTTGAAGTTCCAACTTGCTCAGAATGCCAACATGGATGAAGCTGAGATCGCTAAACTTGTTGAAGGCGTTGCGATGCCTGCAGAAGCCATTGCCCCTCAGGTTAATTTTCCTCTGCTTACGATCAGCCAATCTGGTTTGCAACAGATGAAGCTCGCCTATCACTCACAGCGTACTTATTTTGCGCCAGAGCATCCATGCCATTTGGAACGTCCGCTGGCTTATGATTTCGGATTATGCGCTGGGCTTGACAAAACTGTGCGTTTTCAGTACTTCTTCTCCAATGCAGCCAAAGAGAATGATTTTGCCAGCGTAGATGTTCTCTTAGGCCAAAAGTCAGATGTTGTTCCAATGCTCCAACAGGCATTGCCAACTTGGGAGTCTAGCCAACCAATCACGCTAACGATTGCAGACAATCCAGTTTCTGGATGGCAAATTAGTGGAGTGCATGGTGATACTCAACGCAATGTACTTATGTTCGAGTATGGCGATACATTTGTGCAATTGAGTGGTTATAAGGTCTCAAATGCTGATCTTATTCAACTGTCTCAATCGCTTGTGCCTGTAAAGGGTGACTCTGTTCAGGGGGCTTTTAAGTTATACATGCCACTTGTACAAGGGTTCACTGATGACGCAACAATGGCTGATGCAGCGAATTTGGCGACACCCAACAACATTTTGATTATTAAATCCGGAAGTACAGTGACAGGTTGGCCCTCTGAAAACTATTATCATACTTCATCAACAAGTGCATCAAATGATAATCATTCACCACTCGGCGTTGATGTCCAAACCAATTCTTATGATGTAAGTGATACACAGGGTACATGTCATGTTAGATGGAGTTCCAAGAATCATGGTGTCGGCTATGTAACATCAAGTACTAGCTTGGCTAGCGTTAATGAATGCGGAGGATGGTCATGGCACCACTACTATGGATTTGGGTACCATTGGGCTAGCACATATTACTGGCAGTCTAGTGCTTATCAGTAATCGCGAAAACTAAATCGTTTTGGGGATGGTTCATTTCAGTCTGAGAATTGGTTGACACTTCAAAAAGTATCAACCAATTTCTGAACCATCCCTCGTTTTGGATAAGAGACGAAAATTTTAAAGCTGCTTCATAAGAGTAGCTAACTTCAAGCTTGGATGTAACTTGTAGCATCAACCTAATCCGCAGGGTTTACAGACGACTAAATTGTAAACCCTGCGGGTTATTCATGAAAGAAAATCATGATTCGCTATCTTATCATTGCAATCAGTACAATGGTTTTGTTATCAGGCTGCAGCACTGCCGAAGTGGTAAAAGAGGAAAATATTCCTGCCTATCCCATTGAAATTTTAAAGCGCTATAACGAAGGTGCTATATCTATCGTTATTCCGCTTCACCTTCACGACAAGCAGCTTCGTATCCTCAGTTACAATGCAGATGGCTTATTATCGCGGCAAGCCTTTGATGACATCACGTTTCCCGTGCAGATTTGGATTATCGATAATGAGCCTGATGTCCAGGTATTCCTGGCGCGGTCACCCAATAGTGCCTGCATCCTCCAGTGGCACAAAGAAGAGCAACAGTTTTATGATGGTTGTCTAGGTACGACATTTTCTCGTGATGGCAAATATCTTGATGGGCCTCTTTCTAGGAATCTGGATGAATTACCAATAAGCGTTGAGAAGAAGATGATTTGGTTAAGTAATCAGATCATCTATGGACAGCCAACAAAGCAACAATCCAAATAATTCTAGCTATCACCTGATGGACGCAATCGCAGTTTGCACTAGTTGTAAGACGAAATAAACTAGAAATCTCCTGCATAACAAGCCGAACCTGTTCGAGGCTTCAAAGCTATTCAAGCAAAAAGCGCAAGGCATATCAGATGCTTTGCGCTTTTTGCCTAATTCCAGTATAAGCTTATAAATTTCGAATCGTTACGCTAGATAAGATCTGCGTCCGCAATTACTGCCGGGTCCTCCGCATCCAATCCACGACTTGGCGCAATCCTTCATACAGATCCACTTCCGCTTCCCAGCCCAAACCCACTTTCGCCTTACTGCTGTCCAGATAAGTCGCGAGCACTTCACCCAACGGACGCGCCACATGCTCCGGTTTTTGCTGATAACCGGTCACTTCGGTCAAAATTTCGTGGACGGTGTTGATGTCGGTGGGCACACCGGTGCCTACGTTAAAAATGCCGACGGCGTCGCTCTCCAACGCCAGCCGATTGGCGCGCGCTATATCCTTCACAAAGCAGAAATCGCGCGTCTGCTTGCCGTCACCAGAGATCTTGGTCGGTTTGTTTTCGAGCATCGCCCCGGCAAAAATCGCCACGACACCGGCCTCGCCTTTGCTGTCCTGGCGCGGGCCATACACGTTGGGATAGCGCAGCGCAACATATTTTAGGCCATAGTTGGCATTGTACAGATCCAGGTGATATTCCATGCTCAGCTTGTTGGCACCATAATTGTCTTTGGGTTGCGGCCAGCTTTTTTCGGTAAACGGTAACTTCGGGTGCCCTCCGGGCGCATCTTCGCTATAGCCTTCGCCATAGACTGCACCGCCGGTGCTGGCAAAGACAATTTTGTGACAGTTGTGTTGGCGCGCCAGTTCCAATAAATTTAACGTGCCCAGGATATTGACGGTGGCATAGGCGACGGGATCGCTCATGCTTTCGCGCACATTGGCGCGGGCGGCTTGGTGCGAAATGGCTTCGATTTGCTCTTTTTCAAACACTTGCGCCAGGGCGTTGCGGTCACAAATGTCAACTTCATAAAAGGTCGCCCCTTCCGGTACATTTTCTTTATGGCCTGTATGCAGGTTATCAACGATCACCACTTGATGGCCGGCTGCCAATAATCCTTCGGCGACATGGCTACCAATAAATCCAGCGCCGCCGGTCACTAATATTTTCATGCTAAGTCCTCTCTAAGAAACGGAATCAACGACTCCCAATAATAAAATTTGCTGCGTAGCTGCTTAGTATAAACCAGATGTTTTCAAAATATAATTACAAAATGATTACAACCAATAATTTTTTAGGTCAAACGTGCCGGGGACGGATGAGCAACGGCTCGGTACAGACTAATGACAAATTATTTAAAAATCGCACAAATTAACGGTAGGGGCGCATGCCATGCGCCCCTACCGCGATTATTCAGTTTATTTGCCTTGTCTATAAGCTTGACATCGTCCCCAACACGTTACAGGCGAGTTGTGTAAATTATGCCTCTATTATGGCGTTGCTAGATTGCTTGCGCAAATTGTGGCCGTCATAGAGTATGCTAGACTTAGGCCAATCCAAGCAATCAATAATGATCCAGGGGGCACCCGCTTGACAGGAGGAAAGGACCCCACGACTCGACTGCCGTTCGACAAGACTTCGGCGTGAGCTCAGACTTCGGCGAGCTCAGTCGAACGCTCAGTCGAACGCTTGCCGAAGACCGCCGAACGTCCTGTCAAGCGGGTGCCCCCTGGTCGCGATAGGTCTAGCCTGTATCCTGATTGATTTGGAATGGCCTTAACGCAAGATACGCAGTTTGGCAGAGAAAAAACCTGACGCAGAGCCGCAAAGAAGACCAAAACAGATGAGATTCGAAGTGATTGACGCTAGATGACCGAAACTTTGCTTGACCAGCCTGGGCCTCTGCGTCAAATCTGTTGTCTGCCTAATGTGAGGACTTAGGCGCAGCAACCAATAATTTTGATAGTTCGCCTGGAACGTGCGTTACTTGTTTGTTACCGCGCCCTGCGCTATACTAAATATAGCGCTGCGTCTGGACTAGGCGCTTCTGTGCCACAAACGATCCAAGCTCGTCGACGCAAAGTTTGCACTTATTCAGAGCGACCGCTGATATTGATTGACTGCTATCATCATTTCGCATATTGTCGTCTGCTGAGAAATTTATCAAAGGAAAAGGGCGTTCATGATTTCGCAAAGTCTCTGCGCAGAAAATCTCGATTCAGCTAACTGTACATCCATCGCGCCAGTACCGATCCGCCCGAACGGATCGCCGGTCGCGATGCAAACACCCACCCCGCTTATCCCCACCGTCTACGGGCCAGCTGCGCAACCAACTGGTTTTACGGCACTGGCGTCGGAATGGAATCCGTTAGTTAAACGCACCCGTACCAATAACTTTTTTTCAACCTACGAATGGCAAACAACCTGGTGGCAATATCTAGGCGAAGGTGAGTTATGGATTTTGGCTTTCCGACGCCCAGACAATCAGGAATTAATGGGGATTGTACCGCTCTATTTGGTGACGCGCAACGAAGGCAGCCGGATTGGCAAGCAACAATTTAATCTGGTCGGCTGCATCGAAGTAAGCGATTATTTGGATATCATCGTTGCCAAAGGCTGGGAGCGAACCGTCTATGCGAGCCTGCTCACTTGGCTGCAAAGTCCGCAAGCGCCCGATTGGGACATCCTCGATCTGTGCAATCTACCAGAAATTAGTTTGACCTACCAAGATTTGCCACCGCTGTGTGAGTCGGCCGGGCTGACGGTTGAGATCTTCCAAGAAGATGTGGCCCCCCAATTTAACCTGCCGCTCTATTACGAAACCTATCTACAAGAATTGGTGGAGAAGAAACAGCGCCACGAGATTCGTCGCAAGCAACGGCGCGCCGAGCGCGAAACCAAGCTTGATTTCTACGTGGTGGACAAGCAGCACAATTTGACCGCCGAAGTGGAAGATTTTGTCGCGTTGCAACAGGCCAGTCGCGAAGACAAAGCCAAATTTATGACGCCAGCGATGCATCGCTTCTTTGACGCCGTGGCGCGTTGTATGTTGGATGCCGGTTATTTGCGGCTCTTGTTTTTGAGCATCAACGGTGAAAAAGCTGCCACTCTGTTCGCCTTTGAATATGACCGGCGCTTCTTACTTTACAATTCCGGCTTTGATCCAGAAGCACATTCGCAATTGAGTCCAGGTTGGGTGCTGTTGGCCTACAGCATTCAATATGCGATTGCCACTGGTTGTCGCGTCTTTGACTTTATGCAAGGCAACGAAGAATACAAATATCGTTTTGGCAGCCACGATTACAAGGTGATGCGCGTCGTTGTAAAGCGCGCCGTTGCTTAAACAGCCATTCATGAGTAGAGCTAAATTAAAATATTTATGGAAAACAACGACAGCAATACACGTTCCGCCGCAGAAGCGAGCACGGAACGTGACAACACATTTAACACCCTGGCCTGGCTGGTTGAAGGCGCCACAGGTTTGATTGGCGAGTTGCGTCACACCGATTTAGGTTTGCCCGCCGACTTCTGGGTGCATGCGAAGATGGCGCGTAAGGAAAGCCTATTGGCTCTGCGCGCCGTCTTAGACGATTTGATTGTACGCAGTGACAGTCAAGCGCAAAAGGAAGCAGAAACCCAGCAACGCCGTAAGCGGCGCGGTGGGATTAACGTAGATTAAAAGGCTGCACAGGTAGATAGGGAGACAGGTAAATTGGTAGTACACCCTGTATCCCTATCTACCTGTATCCCTATCTCCCTGTTTACACTTTACCTATCTGCACAAAGACCGAACAGTTACGCTTAAAAATAATCTACGCGTTTATTCATGCGGTGGCGGCAGGATCGCCGCTACGGTTAGCGTATCCTCGTTGCGCATGTAGACTTGGCCAGTGCGGCCGCCCGGCACCCGCGTGACGAAGCGGCGCTGCGTTATCGACACCTCCGCCGCTCTTTCGCCGCGCAAACTTGAATAGTAGGCGGCTAATTGTGCGGCCATGTGCAAGGTCGCGTCATTAACGTTTTGGCCGCCACTACGCACGATCACATGCGAACCAGGTGCACCGCGTACATGCAGCCACAAATCGTCGGCATGCGACAATTTGAAGGTCACGAGTTCATTTTGGCGCGCGTTGCGGCCTACCAGGATGGCAAAACCTTGCAGGCTGAAAAAGCGTAACGGCTGTGAAGTGGCCTGGCCGGGTCGCTCTTTTTGCCCCTTTTTTTGGGGCTGTGGCAAAAAGTTGCCCTGCTGTAACTCTTCACGCACCGTCGCAATTTCCGGCTGATTTTCGGCCAACCATAAGTCGCTGTCTAACTGTTCTAAAAATTCTAGATCGCTTTGCAATGTGGTGCGGCGTTTGGGAATCACCTGCGCCGCGCGCGTCCATTTAGCCGCCGTCTTAAACATCTGCTGCGCCTGTTCAACCGGCGTCTTGTGCGGATCAAGGGTGATTTGCAATGGCTCGTCTTCGCCTAGATCGACTTCTAGCACGCGTTGGTCAGGCTCGATCTGCGTATTAAAAGCCAACAGCCACTCAGCCTGTGTGCGGATCTGCTCGGCGGCGCCGGGTGCAGGTTCATCGCCGGCCAACGCTGTCAATTGGCGCTGGATGCGCGCCTTGGCCCGCCGTAATTCCAGTGAAACTTGACCACGCAAGCTCGCATAGGTGTCGGCCAGCGCCTGTGTATTTTTTTGCGGCGCTTGGGCATAGAACTGTTCGAGCGCTTCGCTGATGGAAATTGTCGGGATAAATTCACCACACCCATGGGCCAAGTAGGCCGAAAAACCAACGATTGGTTGGTTAAGGCGTTCCTGAGCGGTTTCAGAGAATGGGTTGGCCGATTTTTCCGCTCGCCAAATACCCGGTTGCCATGCGCCAGTCTGCACCGGCGACCATAGTTCCTGGAACGCCTGCGCCATGGCAAGTACATTGGCAGCATCGGCCAAGGCATCTGCGTTGCCAGTCGCGCGCCAGGCCACTTCACGCGCCAGCGATGGGCTGCTCCCGGCCACGGCATTGACCAACACCTTCCACAGTTTACCTGCCTGGCTGGTTAATTCACCAAGCAGTTTGTAATAATCGGGGCTGCCATCGTCCAACGGCGCGAGTTTCGCCTGCGCTGGTGGTGGACTATACAGTTGACCAGGCTGCAAAGGTCGCTCCACCTTTTCGCCAGGCCAAATTCGCCGTAAACAGTCCAAAATTTTGTATTCAGGATTGAGCAAGAGCAGATTACTGCGCTGGCCCAGAATTTCGATGACCAGCGTCGTTGCGCCATGCTCAGCGTGGACAAAATGGAATTGCAGCACACGCTCTGTAGGATCAGGCTGCACCACCTTTTCCAATAGGCTGTCACGTACATACTTGCGCAATAGCAACAACAAGGGTGACGGCTGCTCAGCGCCACGGCGCAACTTCTGGTTGACCAAGTGAACACGGCTTTTCTGGGTATCAACGGTCAACAATAAATAGTGACGCTGATGTTGTGCATAGATTTCCAACCCGATGCTGGTCTCATCTGGCCGCAAGACTTGTTGAACGCGTCCGCCAACCAAGCTATGTTGAAATTCATCGGTGACACAGGCAAGGGTTAAAGCGTCGAAATGCATAACAATTCACTCATTAGATAAAATAAACATTGACAATAACATCAGAACAGAATAGAATTATAGCACAGGGGTCGGTGGCGGAATGGCAGACGCAGCGGACTTAAAATCCGCCGGGGTATCCCCCCGTGTGGGTTCGAATCCCACCCGTCCTACTTGCTGTGCCCTGGCTCTCCTGTGCAAACGGGAGAGCCAACAATTTCAATCCTTCCAACCAGTCATCCATCAGACGGTGAAAGCTAGCTTGTTCTCGCACTATCCGAGCTGATAACAGCGCAAACAGACTAAACTCATCAAATTAAAGCAATTACAACCGCATTTATTTTATTTTTTTCTTGGTAAAGGAGATTGATTATGCCAGGAACTTTTTCTTTACGCCACTTCAGCAGCACACGTATCCGTTTAATTATAGCTATTTTTGTCGTATCTACTTCGCTTATCCTCTCACCAGCAGTTTACGCCCAGGATGACGTTCATGTTGTCGCCCGTGGCGAAAGTTTGGCGAGCATCGCCAGTTTCTACGGTGTGACGGTCCAGACGCTGATCAGCGACAATGGTCTGAGCAATCCGAACTTTATCTATACGGGCCAACGCCTGGTCGTTCCCAGCCCAGGGGGCGGCACGCAGGCAAGCGCCGCAAGCCAGGTGGCCAGTAATGATGGTTATTATACCGTAGGGCGCGGCGATACGCTTTCGCAAATTGCTAGCAATCATGGCATGACGCAGGCCGATTTAATGCGCCTTAATGGGCTTAGCAATGAAAATTTCGTCTGGGTGGGCCAAGAATTACGTGTGAGTGCACGCGTGGCCGCCGTTTCGGTGGCGAATACAGCCACGCCGTCTCTAGCCGACACGATCTATGTGGTCAAAGTGGGTGACACGCTTTCCAGCATTGCCCAAACCAATAACACCACGCAAGAGGCATTACTCGTGGCGAATGGCCTGCCCAATGCCAATTTTGTTTGGGTTGGACAACGGTTGCGCGTAGGGGGATCGGACACGGCGAACGGTACTTTGGTGAACGATAGTACAGCAAGCACTGATGCGGTAGCCGCCCCAGCTAACGGCGCACGCTGGATTGAAGTCAACTTGACGACGCAAACCCTC
>JBBREZ010000010.1:0-33339 GCA_038225095.1 Caldilineales bacterium | reverse complement strand
CTGTCCAGACACGCATTGTTTGGTATTCCATGCACGTATTATACAACATTACGTGCATATAGTCAAGTTAGCGTTTTGTTAGAATATCCAAAACCAGTAGGTTTTGCGGCTATCCATCCCCATCGCTAAAGCTAGGGGCTTTCCGCCGTTTTCGGTAAAACGATTAGCTCATCTGAGTAAAGTGGAAGTTATGACAGATTCTCCACGGAATGAGCGCTTATTACTCGCACTTTGCCCAGATGAGCCAAACGATCTTGTACAGGAGGACCAAGTCACATGACGGAAATGGCAATCGATTCAGTCGCAAGCATTGTTCAACCATTAGTGCGCCGCGGGCTGTTCAAGTCGCCCGAAACGGCGGTTCGCATGCTGGCTCAAGATTATGTGCTGCGGCAGCTTGAAAGTTGCCAAGTAATCCTCAAACAGATGGAAGACAAACATGGCATGAATTATGCGCAATTTGAAACCTATGTCCAGCGCCGTTCGGAATTGCTGATGACCACGCCTAATGCACAGTTGGGGCAGGCAATTATGCAAGACGAAGATGATCTATTCGATTGGAAAGCTGCCCATGAGCTGTTACAAAGTTGGCTTGGGCTGCAAACAGAAATCGCATCGTGAATGATCTGGCTGATTTTTTGGCTTTCGTGGTTGGTATCCTACAATCTTCACCGTCCTGTAGAGATGTACAAGTTACCGAAACACAAGTTTTCTCTGACCGACAATTCTTCTTAAAGGTACGGGCAAAGCTTCGTGACGATAGCGTGTTACAAGTACGTTTGTATATCAATCAGTCACACATTGATTATGCTTATCAGGTTGTCCTTAATGAAACACCAATCATGCGTTGGGACAACAAAGAACATTTTCCGTCTATCTCATCCTTTCCACATCACTTTCACCAACCAGATGCCAGTGTAGTAGCCTCGTCGTTGACAGGTGAGCCGCGCCATGATTTAGCGCTAATTTTAGAACTTCTAGCAGAGTTGCAATAAGTTCAATTTTCCACAAAAATCTCATCGATACTACGCCCTTCCCAATCGCGATGCAGCGGCAAATTTAGAATTCGCGCCAACGTAGGGGTGGTGTCGATCAAGGAAACTGGCCCCTGAATTGTGTACCCTTGGCGAATCTTGGGCCCATAAGCGATCCACGGGATGGTCATATCTTCGGGCATCTCCGTGCCATGCGTGCGATCATGCCCGCCATGATCGGCCTGCACGATCAGGTGATAACCTTCGGGCAAGGCGGCCATCAAGCGCCCCAATTGCCGATCGACGCGCTCAGCCTGGCGCAGATATTCATCGCTCATCCAGCCGAAGCGATGCCCCCACGTATCCACCGTCCCAAAATAGACGAAGACAAAATCAGGGTTTAGTTCAGGAATATATTGAATGGCGGCGTCAGCGGTTAGATCATCGCCATCTTCCACATAAGCGAGGTCGCGATACCAGGCAAAATCGAGGCTCAACGGTTGGCTGAGATTGCGCAACGGCTCCCAGTTATGGATCGTTGCGCAACGCCGCCCAGCCGCCTTGGCCACATCCATCAGGCCAGGCAACGGTCGTGCCATCGGCTGCCATTCATTCGTCACAATGCCGTGGCGCGTGGGCGGCACGGCGTGAAAGATCGAGGTATGGCAAGGCAACGTGACCGACGGCATGACCGACCGTGCGCTAAGCGTCGATGCTCCCTGGGCGCGCAAGGCGGATAAACTCGGACAATCGATTTTCGCCAGGGCATCCGGGCGTAGACCATCGATCATCACAAAAAGGGTGGGCGCGGTTTGTTGCGGCATGTTTGTTCTTCTCCTTTAATGAAGTTATTATCAGTAACTCACGTTACGCAGGCTCCATGTAGGATGGGTCAGCCGCAGCCCGATCATGGGGCAAAAGAGCAGGTAGGGCGGCTGACCCATCCTACGTCAATGAACTACGTCAATGAACATTGATTACTCAATCACGATTTTATCCAACTCGACTTCTGGCTCGGGATAAGCCATATGCAAATCTTCCAGGGTTTTAACCAAGACTTCTGCAATCACTAAGTTGCGATACCACTTGTGATTGGCGGGCACAATGTACCAGGGCGCCCACTCGGTGCTGGTTTTACTCAGCGCAGCTTCGTAGGCGGCCCTATAGTCATCCCATAATTTGCGTTCCGCTAAATCAGCAGTGTTGAACTTCCAATGTTTTGTTGGATCATTCAGACGAGCTTGCAACCGCTTCTTTTGTTCATCTTTGTCAATGTGTAGATAAAATTTGAGTAGGGTTGTGCCTTCGTCGACTAGCGTTTTCTCAAAGTGCTTGATCTGCTCGTACCGTTTGCCCCAGACATCCTTGGGCACAAAATTGTGGACACGCACCACCAGCACATCTTCATAGTGGCTGCGATTGAAGACCATGAGTTCACGGTTGCCAGGTGTACGTTGGCGAACGCGCCAGAGGAAATCATGGCCTAATTCTTCTCGTGTTGGCGCTTTAAAGTTGGCGACATTCACGCCTTGCGGATTAACGCCCTTGAATACCTTACGAATCGTGCCGTCCTTACCGCCGGCATCCATCGCCTGCAACACGACCAACACTTTGTGCTTACCTTCGGCATAGAGCAGTTGCTGCAACGCGGCCAACTTCTGATTCAGTTGCCCAAAGCGTATCTTGGCCGCATCCTTGTCAAGCTCAAACGCGCTGGTGTCTTTCGGATCCCATTCAGCGAGGTCAACTTCGCTGTCTGGCTTCACGCGGTAACGATCCATATCGTCGTCCTTTATGGTCATCAAAACTAGGATTTCGCTGTGGTATAATAGTTGGTATATGTAATGCCATGTTAACCGAACAACACGAAGGGTGCAAAATGCACAATCGCGATCTCAATCTTGTCGACCTCGATCTTGTCGATCTCAACCTGGATAGCACGCCGATTATCACCTGGCTGGCGCAAGCCCGTAAGCAGGGTAATCTGGGTGTGCCTGCGCTACGCCGCTCGCTGATCGCGCGCATGATCTGGCAAGTCGCTTACCAGCGCAGCACGGGCTTGATTGAGAATGTTGCCTATTTGATTGGGCGGCGTGCCTGGGGCGAAAACTCACGCGCCACGCTGGCAACAGATATGGTGCACCTGCGCCAGGTGATGACCAGCGCTGGTCATCACCTGGCCTATAGCCATCAACCCGAACATAAGGGTTTTTATATTCGCGGCCGACCATTGCTTGATCCACAACTAGAACGGCGCATGATCGGCGCGATGGCCGAAATTGACCCGGCGCAGATGGCGATTACCCGGCAATTAACGCCAGCTCAGCGATTTACTCAGGCCATGTCAATGATCGATTTTGTAACAAAGGCCGGCGTTTACCGTCTACGCCAGCGCCAACCTACCTTATCATTGGAGGAAGCACAACGGCGGGTGCGTCAGGGTAAGGTTGTATAACATGGCCACAACCAATATGAATTTCGAAGAGTTTACGCGCTTGGTGCTCGATACGCTAGAAGCTGTCCACCTTGAATATATGATTGGCGACTCCGTTGGTTTGTTAGCCTGGGGTGAGCCACGCACCACCCGCGATTTCGATTTGGTGATCAATCTACCTGTAGAACAAATCTATGCATTCTCACAGGAACTTAAAAAGCGTAATATGCTGGTTCCCTGGGCAGTGATATTGGACTTGCTACTGCAACCAGAAGGTGATTTACCCATCAACGCCATTCATCTTGATACAGGCTTCAAAGCAGGATTCTTTCTATTACGTTCTGATGATCCGTTTCGTGCCACCGCCCTGGCGCGGCGGCGGCTCGTGGACATTGGGCCACCGCTTGGTACAGTTTATGTCCATGCACCAGAGGATTTGATACTCTATAAACTACGTTATTATCAACTGAGCCAACAATCAAAACATATGCGCGACATCGCAAGTATACTGGAAGCAATCGGTCAAGAACTCGATTACCCCTACATCGAGCACTGGATCAACTATTTCAGTTTGTCGAGCGCTTGGTACAAAGCAAAAAGCTGGAAAGAAATAGGCTAAAATCAGATCACGAAAGGAGCATCACGCATGTCCACCCCACCCAAACTCACCGAAGCCGACATTCGCAACTGGGCTGGCGAACAGTCACTAGCCAAAGGCCGCCCCTATTTTCGCGACGGCTTGATCATCAACCCACGCCGCCAAGGTGACATGCTCAAGGCCCAGTGTGTTGGCTCGGCATCCCAACCCTATCGCGTCGAACTCACACTGGGCGACAAAGGGATCGTGACCGGTCATTGTTCCTGTCCGGTGGGTGATGGTGGGCGCTGCAAACATGCCGCCGCGCTCTTGCTCGCCTGGCTCAATGATCCCGCAGCTTTTGCGGAAGTCGACGCCTTGCGTACAACGCTGGACAAACAGAGCAAAGAAGCGTTGATTGCGCTGATGATGAAAATGCTCGACCGTTACCCGGATCTAGAAGCGCTTGTTGAACTGTCTACCCTCAGCCCAACCCAAGCGAACAAGCCACTAGAGGCCAAAGTCATTGCCCGCCAAGTGAACAATCTCTTCAAGCAACTAGCGGATGAGGATGATTATGGCTCCGCTTACGAAGTGGCGGACAAGGCCAAAGATATCAAACAACTTGGCGACAATTATGCCACAGTTGGTGATTGGCGCAATGCCGTTACGGTTTATCAAACCGTCGCCGAAGGTATCTTAGATCAATATGAGATGTTCGGCGAAGCGGACCAGAACGGTGATTTGGCCGAGGTTGTCAACGAGTGTGTCGCTGGCCTCGGTGAGGCACTAATCGCAGTGCAAGAGGCACCACTGCGTGAAGCAATTTTGCACACGCTCTTCGACATTGAGCAATGGGATACTGATTTTGGCGGCATTGACATGGGTTATGCCGCGATGGATTTTATTCTTCAACAAGCGACCACCGCCGAAAAACGCCTGGTGGCCCAGTGGGTGCGCGCCGTCATGCCCAAAGCAGAAGCGGGGATCAGCAATTATCGGCGACAGACCTATGGCGGCCTGCTGCTGAGCCTGGAAGCCGAGACAATCGATGACGAAACGTTTTTGCGGATCTGTCGCGAATCCGGTCGCCTGCCCGATCTCGTGGACCGCTTGCTGAATTTGCACCGAGTGGAAGAGGCACTAAGCGAAGTAAAAAACGTCAGCGATTATGAGTTATTAAACATGGAAGCAAGCTTTACCACGCACGGTCAATTTGATCTGTTTGCGCGCCTGATCACCGCACGCGGCCAAACCAGCCAGGATCGCCGGATCAAAGAATGGCTCAAAGCTGATGCAGCCAAGCGCGGCGATGTCGGGGCGACGTTGCAATTTGCCGAGGAAATGTTTTGGGCGATGCCCTCGCTGCCCGGTTACCAGGAAGTGAAAAACTTGGCGCAACAGACCAAGCAGTGGGCTACACTCCAGCCACCATTGATGGAAAAAATCGCAACCGAGCCACGCTACCAGAATTTACTCATCTCTATCTATCTCGAAGAAGGCGAGATCGACCAAGCACTCAAGTGTCTTCAAACGCCATCAAAACCACCAATCTACGGTTACTTCGCCCCCATGATCCATCTGACAGTCGCGAAAGCGGCAGAGGCTACCCGTCCTCGGGCGGCCCTCGAAATCTATCTAAAAGAGATTAAGCGCTTGATCGCCGAACGCAGCCGCAGCAGTTACAGCAGCGCCGCCGGCTATCTAAGCCAAGTACGCGCCCTCTATCAACGCCTCGGCGAAGAAAATAACTGGCGAACGTTGATCACCAACCTTCGCCAGGAGCATAAAAGTTTGCGCGCGCTTCAGGATGAACTCAACAAAGCAAAATTGTAACGATTCAGGCGTAGCGCTGCACAGGGAGACAGGTAAACAGGTAGTACGCCCTGTTTACCTGTCTCCCTGTTTACCTGTCTATCTACACAACGGCTGAACAGTTACGCAAAATTATAAAACAAAGGAGCAAACCAACATGCCCGGAATTATCGCCAAGCGGGCGCAAAGCGCCATCGTTGCCCCGCAACCGCTCGCGGTCGAAGCAGGCGCCAAAGTCTTGATGGCCGGCGGCAATGCTATCGATGCCGCCGTCACTTGTGCCGCCGTCCAGGGCATTCTCGACCCGCAAATGTGCGGTCTCGGTGGCTATGCCATGCTCAATTTGCATCTGGCAAACGGCGAAAAATCGATTGGCATTGACGGCCCCGCCCTCGCCGGTTCCAACGTGACGCCGGAGATGTGGGTGGACAAAGTATTGCGCCCCAACCCCGACGGCTGGGGCTATTTTCTGAAAGATAAAGTCAATGACGCCGGTTATACCTCCATCTGCACGCCCGGCTGGGTCAAGGCGATGTCAATCATGCTCGAACGCTGGGGCACGATCTCGTGGGCACAGGCGCTGGAACCGGCAGCGCGGATTGCGGAAGCAGGGTTTACCGTTGGCGAACGGCTCGCGACCGGCTGGCAGCGCAAGGCGCTTTATCCAGAAGCCTGTTCATTGATGGATTACATCAAAGCCAATCGCACACCCTATGCGCTGGGTGAGACGCTGCGCAACCCTGATTACGCCCGCACACTGCGCACCCTCGGCGAACGCGGTGCCGACGATTTTTATCACGGTGAACTGGCGCAGCGCATGAGCAGCGATCTGGCCGCCAATGGCGCGTACGTCACGACGCAGGATTTAGCCAACTATAAACTACGTGAAGATCAACTCGTCACCGGCACCTATCGCGGTTATACGGTTACGAGCGCCACGGCGCCGCATGGTGGACCAACCTTGATTGCCATCCTCAATATTTTGGAAGGCTATGAACTGGCGGCGCTGGGGCATAACTCGCCAGACAATATCTATACAGTCGCGATGGCGATGAAGGCAGCCTTTGCCGACCGCAATCCCACGATGGCTGATCCAGAATTTGAGGATGTGCCGCTGGATTGGATGATGAGCAAAGCACGCGCCGCCGAATGGCAAACGCACATCAACGCGGGCAAACCGGTTGAAGTCAGCTTTAGCAGCACGACCGGCACGCCGCACACGACGCATGTGAGCGTGGTGGACAGTGCGGGCAATTGCGTCGCCCTGACGCACTCGCTCGGCGCATCGTCCGGTGTGATCACACCTGGGCTGGGCTTTATGTACAACAACTCGATGATCAATTTCCACCCGCTGCCCGGCCATCCCAACTCAATCGCCAGGGGCAAAGGTCGCACCACCGGCATGGCGCCGTCGATTGTTTACAAGGACGGTAAACCCGTATTGGTGCTTGGTTCGCCAGGTGCAACGCGCATTATCACCTCCAATCTCCAGGTGATCCTCAATGTGCTCGACTTTGGCATGAACATCAGCGATGCCGTGGCCGCACCGCGCTTTGATTGCCAGGTGGGCAACATTCGCTGCCATGCGCGCATCCCTGAATATATCTGTGCCGAAGTGCGCAAAAAGCATCCGATCATGCGCATTCCCGAAAGCCACGGCGGCTTTGCCCTGGTGCACGCCATCACCATCGACCCGCAGACGGGCGCGTTAGCGGGCGCGGCGGATACGGGTGCGGATGGGATGGCGTTGTTGGTTTGATGGCGTGGATGATAAGTGATGAGTGAAAGTGCATCGACATTTGCGACTCGTTCCGCACGCCGGGAGCCCCTTGGGCGCGTGGGAATGCAGTTCTGACGCTCCGCGTCGATTGGTTCCGGGAACGCGGAGCGTTGGCACGAGCAAAAAAATGAACGTTGACCCAACTTGACTTCAGTAGAGGAGAAAAGTACGATGACAACCCTGTCTGTCAAGCCTAAAGCGCCAGTTAGCCCGCGCCAAACACCGCCAAGCATCGGTAAGTTACCCCTGGGTATTCTGCCCGAATATCAACGTGATCCATTGAAGCTATATCTGCGCGCCATGGTCGAATATCGCAACCTGGTGCGTATGCGGTTTGGCCCAAGCTACTCGTATGTGGTCTTTCACCCAGATTATATTCAGCATATTCTGGTCGATAACAGGAAAAATTTTCAACGCAATAAACTTCGTAATGGTCTGTTCAAGCTCGTGACCGGCGAAAATTTGTTTACGAGTGACGGCGATTTCTGGTTGCGGCAACGCCGCTTGCTGCAACCAGCCTTTCACCGCCAACGCATCTTTGGCTTCGGCCAACTGATCACCGACAGCGCGGCCCAGATGTTAGCCGCTTGGGACCAGTACCCTACCGGTGCGCTGCTCGATGTTGACCAAGAAATGATGCGTCTCACGTTGCGCATTGTAGGGCTGGCGCTCTTCAGCACGGATCTGACGGCGAACAGCAGTGAAATCGGCCACGTCATCACGCGCAGCAGCGCCTATTTCACCTATCGACTGACGCATCTCTTTGCCCCTCCGCTCTGGGTGCCCACGCCGCGCAACCGGGAATTCAAATGCTTGCAGGCTTCGGTGGCGCACAAAGTGCCCGAGATGATCGCGGCGCGCAAACGCGTGATCGCTGAACAGGGCGATGCCGACGCCACCGGCCGTCCCTATGACATGATCGATCTATTGCTGAATACGCGCTATGAAGATACGGGCGAAGCGATGGACGACGAACAAATGGGGCGCGAAATTCGTATCTTTATCGGCGCGGGCCACGAAACAACGTCGAATACGTTGAGTTGGACGCTTTATCTGTTATCGCAATATCCCGAGGTTGCAGCCAAGGTCTATGCTGAAGTGGACAACGAATTGGCGGGGCGCACACCCACGATGGAAGACATTCAGCATCTGCCTTATATGCGCATGGTATTGGAAGAATCGATGCGACTCTATCCGGCGGCCTGGGCCATCTCACGCCAGTCGATTGGCAAGGATCAGTTGGGGCCGTATCACTTACCGGCGGACGCGAGTCTGATCCTGCCCATTTATGCTGTGCATCACCACCCAGATTTCTGGCAAAATGCCGAACAGTTTGACCCCGAACGCTTTGCGCCCGAACCTGCGGCGCAACAGCATCGCTTTGCCTATTTCCCATTTGGCGGCGGCCCGCGCCAGTGTATCGGCAGCACCTTTGCCATGACCGAGGCCCATTTAATTCTGGCGATGATTGCCCAGCGCTACAAATTGCGCTTGCAACCGGGCTATAAAGTTGAGCCGCTACCGTTGATCACGCTGCGCATCAAAGGTGGCTTGCCGATGACGTTGGAGCGACGCTAGGCGGCCAAAGGAGAGATTAAGAGATGATGAACGATCAATCCCCTAATCTCCCAATCTCTTAATCCCACCTCTACCCCTCAACCTCCGGTCCATCCAGGGGCAATTCAACCACAAAGATCGCGCCTTGACCAGGGGAGCTTTCGGCACGAATTTTACCACCCATTTGCTCCACTTGGGCCTTAACGATCGAAAGCCCTAACCCCGTACCACTGCCACTGCCGGTTTTGGAGCTCCGCCGGCTGTGGGCCTTATCCACCCGATAAAAACGTTCAAAAATGTGCGGCAAATCTTCCGGAGGAATCCCTGGCCCAGTATCCTGGACCCGCATCTGACAGGCCCCATTCACCACTTGGGCCGAAAGGTGAATCTCACCGCCGGCCGGCGTGTAGTTGACGGCATTATCCAATAAATTAATCAGGATCGTCTCGATATCGCCTGACGCGACTGGCAAAAAAGGTAGATCGTCTGGGATCGATCGGTGCAAGGTCAAGCCCGCCTGTTGGATGCGTACATCCATGATATTGGCAACCTGATTTAAAAGCGCAGAGAGAGCCACCGTCTCCCCACGCGGACGCTTACCAATCGTTTTTTTATCAAGCAGCGCTAGGTCGAGCAACGTGTTGGAGAGGCGGCGCAAGCGGTCGGCTTCACTATCGATTTCGGCCAAATAGCGATGGGTAATCATCGGATCATGCTCGCCAACCCCCAACAAGGTTTCGCTCCGTAATTTGATGTTGGTGAGCGGCGTACGCAATTCATGGCTGGCGTTGGCAATAAATTCTCGCTGTTGTTCCATGCTCCGGCGTAAGGCCTGCACCATCAGGTTGAAGGCGTGCGCCAGCGCGCCTAACTCGTCCGCCGTTTCGATAGGTGCACGGCGATCCAGATCACCCGACGCAATCGCCAACGCAGCTTCCTTCATCGCCACGACAGGACGCACCAAATGTCGCCCCAACAAAATGCCCAACACGGTAACGAGGATCAAGGCCAATAGACCTAAAATAACAACGCTCATCAGCAACTGTTGAACGCGAGCCATGATGTTCGTCATCGGGCGCGCCAGTTGCACAACGCCTAAAATGGTGTCACCCTGTTCAATTGGCGCAGCCACATAAAGCATCAACATCCCACTAAGCGGATCAAGGCGAATGTCGCGTCGATCCAGCTTGCGCAACGCCATTTGCACCTCGGGTTGATTACCTTGATTGGGCAGCGTGTTGAACGGATAGCGACTATCGGCCAGCGGGCGGCCAGCGGGATCGAGAATGGTGACACGCGTCCCGATCGCCGACGCATAAAGTGTGGCCGCCTGTTGCAGGCGCGCCGTGAGTGGGGGCTGGAGGTCATTGGGAGCGCCATTCGCTTTATCATCATTATCGGGCATGGACTGCGTTGCGTTTTGCGCACTATTTTGACCGCCCTGGCCTTGATCACCGTGGAGCGCAGTCCAGTGCTCATACTCCTTAAACTCGTTGGCATACCCATTCAATGGATCTTGCAATGCATTACGGGCGAGAAAGGCTTCGACTTCCAATTGGCGGTCGGCTTGCTCGATTTGCGTTTGATAGATGATCACCCCGATCAGCGCGATTAATAAAAGCAGGATGACGAAAACGACACTGCTATAGGTAAAAACAATGCGATTCTGAAGACTCCGCTGCCAGGGCCAGCGCGGCTTTGGCAACCCCGTTAGGGTCTGTTCATTCAGGTTAGGGATAGTTTCGCTACGCATGCGATTTCAACTCATCGACTGAGACCAAACGATAGCCCACACCGCGCACCGTCAAAATTAACTGGGGGTTGGCGGGATCGTCTTCCAGCTTCTCACGCAGCCAGTGAATATGCACATCCAGCGTACGCAGGTCACCGATCCAGGCCTCACCCCACACTTGGTCGAGTAATTCTCCCCGTTTGACAACCGCGCCATTGGCGTCGAGCAGCGCCAACAGTAAATCGTATTCGCGTTGGGAGAGCGCCACGGGTTCATCGTGCTGGCTGACGATATGCCGTTTGCGATCAATGCAGAGCGGGCCGAGCGTGACCATATAGTTCGGGTTCAATTCTGTCGTTTGTTGGCGGTCATAGACGACCCGCCGTAAATTAGCATGAATCCGGGCCAGCAATTCCCAAAAACTGAACGGCTTGACGATGTAATCATCTGCGCCCATCTCCAACCCACGGACGCGATCCATCTCTTCGCCGCGCGCCGTTAACATCAAGATCGGCACGGTGCTTTTTTGGCGAATTTCGCGACAGATCTCCCAGCCTTGCAGCTTGGGCATCATGACATCCAGTAAAATCAAATCGGGTAAACAAACGAGCGCCTGGCGCACGGCTTCCTCACCATCATAGGCGGCGAGGACCGTATAGCCGACCTTTTGCAACTGGTAACGCAGCGCATCAACGATCATTTCGTCATCATCAGCAATCAGAATAGTCTGATTCGTCATTCCATTGTCCTTACCTGTCAGTTAGATCAAACGCTTGTTTAACGACAACCCCACCCTAACCCCACCCTTACCAGGGTGGGGACTGATCAGGGATAGACGACATAACTTGGTCAGTCCCCTGACGGCGCCCTTCCCTGATAAGGGGAGGGCGGGGGTGGGGTTGTCGTTACACCCTGGTTTCATTATTATCGCGCACAATTTTAGTTCTTACTGTGAGCTTCGTTATCACATTGCGTTAAGAACAAGTTAAGCGTTCGGCCCAGAAAAATGGCGCACCACGCTTAACATACGCATAACGCGGGGATAATCTGCCTTTAGCCCACAGCGCCAGCCGATGGGGTACACTGGCAACGTCATCAACCCAAATTAAGCAGAATCAATTTTAGATCGTTAGGAGATAATGTGAGTCGAATTCAATTTTTTGTACAAAAGTATTTCACCACCCTGCTCTTGCTGTTCGTAGCCGGTGGCTTTTTGGTGCTGGTGGCCGAATTGCTCTTGACGGGGCATACCAAAGGCATTCAATTACTGGCCGTCGTCGCTAGCGTGATGGGCGGCGGGCTAGCAGTGGCCGGCCTGTTCAGCCGCGGCAAGTTGAGCATGGCGGTGATCGTGGCCTTTTTGCTGCTCTCGATCACTGGCGTGATCGGGGTCAGTGAGCATAGTGAAGAACGGGGTGGTGAACGCGAAACGACAACAACCACCCAAATCGCACGGGTGAATAATGCAGCCAACACCAGGGTGAATTTTCAACAGCAACCTGGCTTTCGTCTCGACGGCGCCCGCGGCGGACCACCACCTTTAGCGCCCCTCAGTTTGGCTGGTCTTTCCTTGATCGGCGCTATCACTGTGGTTGGCCGGAAAGCAAAAGCAGTCTGATTAAGCCTATTTAGCAGACCGGCTATTGAGGTGGATAGCGCACAAACGCTGGCCCACAATCTTCCGTGAGCGCTTTGTCCACGGCTGGATCCATGTCTGTATCCCACATCGCTTGATAAATGGCAATGACTTCACCGCAACGGTAATAGCGAACTGGTCCGGCTAAATCAAGACCACGCAAGCCATAAGGGTCATCCGCATAGGTTTTGAGATGGCTTTCCACTTGTTGCGTCTGGGTTATGCTTTGGGTGACGTGCAGCACTAACGTATCGATTAACTTGCCCCCATCACTTGTTCTACGTTCATAGCTCAGATAACCAATCGGGTAAAGATCGGGTGAAAAAAGCGCTGAATTTACGCCGCCCAATGGGTTGGTAGGCTTGAATTGGATATTACGTTGTTGTAAGTCCACCACAACTTGCTGCGCGCACGGATCTTGAAAACTTAGACAGCTAGCGAGAGGAAAGCATAGCATGAGGCTTCCGACGACAAGGCACAGGCTTGGTTTCCATCCATCGATCGATTGTCGAGTCTTCATCGCCCTGCTCCCAGTATGGAAATAGTAATCAGCAGCATCAACAGCGATGCCTGAATGTTGATAACGAACGTTTGTTAAACATAGCAGTGTAGAATCCTTTTACTGACCAATCTTTGACTTGATAATCAGCATATCTATAATTTCAGAACTAATCTTCAACGTTTCTAATATCTTTCCACTGTCAGTGCTAACAACCAACAGTTTGCCGGGGTTTGTGGCATCGGCCGCAGGTTTTTCATTACTGGCTATAACCAGCCGACTAGAATCAGGGCTGACCTCGACACGTTCACCACAAATTTTACTTTCCGAATATGGATGCACGACTGATGCTTTGTTGCGTTTCAGGTCGATAAACGAAATCCCACCTACATAGCCACAAGAACCGATTGGGTAAAGTCGCTCAGACACAATATCCAGACCGAACGCCATCAGATGGTTTCCTTCTAATTCAGTCTCATATTGGTGTAAGATAAGGCCATTCAAATCAAGTTGAAGAATTGGCCCTCCACCCGTAGTAGCTAGAATGGTTTGTTGCCAGAGTGCAAATCCACCGTGTGCATCGAGACAGCCTTTATGCATTGAAGCAACCGATGGACAGCGTATCAACTGATCGTCTTTCACTGTAAAATAATCTATCCCTGTTGTATCTCTACCATGATAACTCACATAAAAACGATGTTCATCATCATTGACAATGCCTTGGTAGATAATCCAGTTTGCATCGTTGGCGCGTAATATCCAATGATGCTGCTCAACCATCGTATCTGGGTCTCGGATTGAAATAAAGGCTCCTGTGTCGTCATTGCCGAAAATATAGAGACGATGACTCTGCTTACCAATATTGAGCCCAGCAATGGTAGTATCCCCGGCAGATGTTAGCGTATGTGTAGCCTGAACACGCCCTTGGCTCAAATTAAAGGTGAGAAGCTGGTAGGTTGGTTTTGTTATGCCACCATCAAGTGCTATGTAAAGCCGATTATGGTCAGAATCAAGTGCCATGAAGTGGCCTATGGTACGATAGTTAATGTTGGAGAGGAGGGCTGGCGGCAAACCGTACTCAATTAACGAGTTTTCCTGCCAATTATAAATTACAGCTAGGCGATTAGTAGCTGTCAGAGCCAGGATCGTATCCGACTTGGTTGATGGTTCTGGCCGTACTATGACGCGTAAGTTGTTACCTTGCAGAGGATTGTTTGTGCAACTTACTGCCCAAAGAGCAGAAATGAAAGTAAAAATAGGCAGGAGAATGATTAGGAAACGAGGCATTTTCTAGAGTTCTTATAAAATCTTCTTCTTCACAGGATGGAGAAACGGTGAAGTGGACAGAAACGCAAGAAGACTCGCGCAATTAACAAATTCACTGGAAGCGGTCCAAATATGAGAGAATCTACCGAATTGAAGTAAAAGTGCGAATTGTGTAACGAAGCGTCTCCTCTTAAGTAAACAAAGCCTTCGGGAATTTTCTGGACATCTTGTCCATGACCACAAGTATCACCTGCTATACCATTAATACGCTTAATGATAATCTGTTTTTCTTGCGTTGGAGCAAAAGCAAGAACGATACAGTGTCGTCTAACCAGCCTCTTACGTATTGCAATAGATAAAGAACTCGATCCATTCGGTATAGGTAAGCCTAAAACGTAGTCACCCATGTCAAGTGTAGGTAACATACTGTGACCAATCACTTTAGCTAATACGAACATTTTTAAACACAATCTTCCGTGTCATACAGCTTGATTGGCGAGAAGGAAAACGAGGATCAATAGAACAGCCAGAGCATAGCTGTAACAATAGCAGTACATATTAGTGATATATCCATTAAGGGTAACATGCATCTATGCAATTCAGCTAGCTTTTCATTAAAAAAATGGATCATTTCTAATTCATGACTCCGATCTTGACGCCATAATATTAAAGCTGATGTGAACACGGGGATTGCACGGGAAAATCCAAATACTCCCATTAAAGCGGATGCAAGCGCAGGCTTACTTAATAGGACACAAATAGCAAGCAGTAAATAGAAGCCTGCAAAATTAACAAATGTGAAAAAACCTAAACCGAGAATTGCACCAAAGCTAGCAGCAAAAGCAATGTGACCATACCGCCCCCATTCCCGAGGAACTTGCCAATGATGGGTAGGCACTTTCCATCGTTTACCTCTAAGCCCAGTTGCCCCATATGTTATCCCTGCTACCACAACAAGTAATGCAAGCAAAGTGTGAAACAATGGAGTATATTTATCGATGAATAGGCCAGCTAAACCAAGAAGCAAACCAAGTGTGAACGAACTCAGCACCGCACCAATTGTAAAGGCTATCAATCCTAACAAATATGTGGTTGTAGAAGTTAGTAAAGCCCCCTTACACGAGGGGGTCAACACATATACTGTGTTCTGGCCTCAGGAAGTTGTGTTTGATGCAATTCCACTCAATATGGTAAGCAGCAAGAATACTGTAAGGCCAAAAGAATTCATGATGAGACGCACCTTTCTATAAAGATTAGATTCCCCTCTATTTAGCCACCACAGTAGCAATAAAAATTTCCTGCTGGACAGAAACAATCACAACAAGTTTTACCAGAACAACCAGAAACCGTAGATGTCCAACAAGTAGCTGCACCAGGAAAACAGAAACCGCTTACAGCATAACAGTTACTACCGTTACAAGCGGGCCCATTACAGAGACCCGTACCGCAGTGGCCACTCCCATGCGGACCTATACAGCAAGCTGCAGCATATGCGGGCAATATTCGAAACATGGAAGTCATACCCGCCAAAAAGCGAAAAGTTCGATCTGCAACTGTACTTAGTTTTGCATGTCTCAAGGTAAAAAAGACAAGATTTTCCATTGAACGTTGAGTAACTGATAATGTATTTAACACGTTCTCCTCCTTTATGGGATTGTAATTTTCAAATTCGTGACGCTATTTCAGAAGGTTTACAGGCACAACATGGGGCTTACTCTGACTTCTATTTGACCGCTCGTATATTTGCTCAATAAACCATTCTAATGAATCAGTAGTTGTTGGTGCACCCTTTCCTTGTACGATTCCATTTTCGTCTATAATAAATGCAAATGGCGTATATGAAACTCGTAAACGGCTTGACACATCATTGCGAGGATCGTAAATGACCTGAATGGCGTTTGGCATTTCGGCAGTATAATCGCTGAACCCTGCCTGAGTACCACTAGAGATCAATAAAATATCAACCACAGTCGAATATTTCTTTGCAAAAGAAACCAAAGCAGGCTTAGCATCTTTACAGGGTTGACAAGTTGGCGAGCCTAAAAACACAAAGACAGGACGTTTACTTGGTGCTCCGAGCAGGATTGCCCGACCAGTTACATCACGAAGTTCTATTGAACGTATTGACTTATCTATCTCTGGCCCTTGTCCTGCAAGACCTTCACGATTGTTAAGCAACATTACACCATGATATCGGTATAGAACGAGTACAGCCCCACATAACAAAATTACCAATATCCATAATACAGCATATGAAAACTCAAAAAGCGTCACCGACACTAGCTACCTCCGATCTAGCACCGAAAACTGAGAAGACGGGGTTTTGCGGATAACAGCTTCTATATTGATCACTAAATCATAGGTAATCAGGAATACGAAAACCAGGAAAGCACTTATCAACAAAGCATTTATGGATATATTCCATATCAATGTACTCGTGCAAATTGTGTCTAAACTGTTCTTCAATACAATTGAGTTGAGTACTAGTAAAAGGAGATTGCGTATCAAATGAGTTATCCCCACCTGGTGTTGATCTGCTGCTCCAAAACATGCGCAACTTCCATTGTAGCCACGCAAAATAAGGGTAAATAGTAAACCAGTGAATATCACAAGCAAGACCGCTAATGCAGCTGATACCATAGTTACCTCTAACCCAATAATCAGCCATGCTCCCAGAAAAACCTCAATGATAACTATAAATCGAGAAGCATAGGCTAATGGATAGGCCAAAAAAGGAGTAATTGACTGCATCATTGTGAAATAGTCTGGAGGATGGCGTATTTTGAGTATTCCAGCCCAGAGAATCACAATACCAAGAAATAGTCTAAGGTATATACCAACAGTTTGGTGGCAAACGGAGACAGATGTCATGATCCTTCAACCGCCTCTAAGAGTTACCAACGAAACTGATTGAACTTGTGATACGAGCTAACTCATCAAAATTCACTCCGGTCATACGTGCTCCACGTACACCAATACTAAAACCTGCATGTGCAAAGGTCAACGAATGAACATTGCTATTATCCCACACTATCGCACCACTTCCATCAGCAGAAGCTGCCCAAAAGCCATCGTGGTATTCAGCTTGTACTGACTCACCGGATAAGATTCCGATCGTTACAGGTGCCCCTGTTTTAGTTTCGGTTTTGGCAAATAAATTTTTCTTCGGCATTCGAGTCACATAAACACCCAAAGGGTTGGTATACCATTGAGGATAACTAGAAGCAACATACCATAAGGCAACTTGGTTAGAGCCCTCGCCAAATCCATCAATTCGGTCGGTGTAGATTTCCTGTAATTGGTAGCCCTTGGG
Source organism: Caldilineales bacterium (assembly GCA_038225095.1). Taxonomy (GTDB): domain Bacteria; phylum Chloroflexota; class Anaerolineae; order Caldilineales; family Caldilineaceae; genus JAPLGZ01. Next base: position 15,756 of record JBBREZ010000010.1, on the reverse strand, counting down.
CAGATAAGTGGGTGACGGAACTCCTAGATTTGCTATGGCTGTCTGTCCTTGAGCGATTGTAGTACGATACAGACCTAATTTAGCCAGTAAAGCACTACCAACTCCAATGAACGCGGATTTAATGAGTCTTCGTCTGGCAGTTCTATGTACATTTGGCTGATTCATATAGATACCTCCTTACAAAATACACAGCATCAAACATTTCCAAAAAGAATCTGGAAATACCAGATGCATCTTGAAGCTTCGATAAATCCTTGGCATTATGTAAAGATAAAAAACCGAACTTTAAATTTGCTTCGCTGTTATTGTATACGCAAATTTTCCATTTGTCATCAGGGTAATACCCTGATCTTTTCTGTGTACGCTCTCACCCCCACAACAATGACACTCGCGTCTCTTTCACCCAAGCGATCACCTCCCGTCTTGAACTCACGTCCAGTTTGGCAAAGATTTGACTGACATGTGCTTCCACCGTTTTTACCGAAATCACCAATGCCTCCGCAATTTCAGGATTGGTATAGCCCGCAACGAGCAATTTCAACACATCACCTTGTCTAGGCGTCAACGTCTGAAGTTTCGCTTCTACTTCAATTTGCCAAGTACGAATGCGCTGGCGCTGGGCCGGCGTTCACGCTGGCCCAGCGCCAGCCACCGCATGCACGACCTACGCTAGTTCATCGATCGTCACCGTTTTGCAGACAAAAGCAGCGCCGACAGCCCAGGCGAGGGCAAGATAAACGTCCCAATCTTCGGTACTCAGAAAAATCACCGCCGTGGCTGCACACAAAGTGCGCAATTGTTGAACGCTGGCTGTAGCGTTACTGAGCATTTCAATATCGATCAGAGCAACGTCTGGCGGTTGGCTTTGCACCTTGTGCACCACTTCGTCCAACGAACTAGTTTCGGTTACAATACAGGCATCAACTGTCTGGGCGAGTTGCTCATGCAGGGCAGCACGCATCAGGCCATGCTCGTCTGCCAATAAAAGCTGGATGAATTTCATGAAGGCCCCCGTTTGTCTGAACATAAACAACAGCGGGTGTGTGGGGGTCTGTTGCAAGCAGAGTGTGAGAAGGAATCATGCAACAGGTGACCAAGTATACATAAGTTTCAACAAAAAGCCATCTTTGCGGTTCCCTTGCCTAGTGAAGTCGAGTAAGGAAGGCCATTACCATGAATGAAGCAAGCGTATGGCGTCAAGAAATTGCGCGTGAAGTAGCGCCGTTCTATGCCGCCAATCCCAACGTGGCAGCGATCCTGATCGGTGGTTCGGTGGCGCGCGGCCATGCCGACGAATATTCGGATATCGAACTCGGTGTCTTCTGGCACACAGCACCTACGGATATTGAGCGCCAACGCGCCAGCGAGCAGATTCAAAACGCACAGATTCACGGTGATTTAGTCCGTCTCTATCCGTATGACGCCGCTGAAGCCGTTTGGTGGGACGATTACATGATCGGCCGGGTCACACCCGATCAGCCCAAGAGTGGCGTGCTCGTCGAAGTGGTTCATTACACCGTAGCGTTCATCAATCACACGCTGGACAGTGTGTTGTACCAACATAACGCCGACGAGACGAAACACAACTTGCTGGCTGGGATCTTGGATGGCATTCCGCTCTCCGGCATCGATTTTATTGTGCGCTGGAAAGCCCGCGCCGCCGATTATCCCGATGCCTTGGCGCTTGCTGTGGTCCAACGCTATGCGACCATCGATCATTTCTGGCGCTGGCAGATGTTCCTCCACCGCAACGAGAATTTATTGTTGCTCTACCAGAGTTTTACTCAAGTCGAGCAGAAATTGTTGCATGTTCTGCTCGGCATCAATCACGTCTACTATTTTGGCTTCAAATGGCTGGATGTGGTCGTTGACCGTTTGTCGATTGCGCCACCTGATCTCGCACAGCGCCTGAAACAGGTGTATCAAGCGCCACCCGCAGAAGGCGCACGCCAATTAGCGGTTCTAGTGGAAGAAACCTACGATCTAATCGAACAGCACTTACCAACCGTTGACGTGGATTGGCTGCGCCGAGTCTTCCGCTATCAACGTCCGGTTTGGAAAGAACGCCCACCATGCAGATAAAATGGCATCTCACGCAAAGCCGCCAGGCATGCAAAAAATCAGAAAGTCCATACCCCAAGCCAACACCTTCGCCTCATGATCAATCAATGTCGTTAATAAATAAGGTCTTTTTTTGCCAAAAATAAGCAAATTGCCAATCGACACAACAAGCTATCTCCTGTAACCTAGGCAGCAATAGCTTCCCAGGTTTCCCGTTACATACCCGCTTCAAAACGAAGGTTGATTCGCTCATCCATGTCAAGTGCGGCGATCATTGGTCGCAGTACGCAGTGGAGTGTGCTTTTACCCCGTTCGTTTGATGCACAATGGGTGGCTATTTTGGTTGGTTCCTCAAACATCAAATTATTCAATCAAAAATCGTTCAATCAAGGAGAAAATCTATGCAGCAGTACAAACAACGCATGTTTGGCCTGATCGGCCTCTTGGTCGTGCTGACCATGATGCTGGCGGCCTGTCCAGCCCCGGTGCCCAACGCAGGTGGTGGTGCAGCCTCGGCGCCTAAGGCCGCGGGTGGCCCCGTCACGCTTACGGTCGCCACCGTGAACAACCCTGATATGAAGATCATGCAAAACTTGACCAGCGAGTTTGAAGGGAAATATCCCAACATTAAGCTCAACTGGGTGGTTTTGCCCGAGAATGAGTTGCGCTCGCGCATTACAACCGATGTAGCGACCGGCGCAGCGTCGTTTGACGTGGTGACGGTGGGCACCTACGAAGTGCCAATTTGGGGTGGCAACAAGTGGATTCTGTCGATCGATCAGTTAGCCAAAGACCACCCTGCCAACGTGCAGGCGAATTATGACTTCGCCGATCTGTTGCCGGGCGTGCGCAAAGGTCTGTCGAAAGACAACGAACTCTTTGCCCTACCCTTCTACGGTGAGTCGAGCTTTGTGATGTATAACAAGAAGATGTTCGACGCCGCTGGTTTGACCATGCCCGAACAGCCGACTTGGGATCAAATTCACGAATTTGCTTGCAAGCTGCACAAGCCAGACCAAAAACAGTATGGCATTGTGCTGCGCGGCTTGCCTGGTTGGGGTGAATTAATGGCGCCGTTGACGACGGTCGTCAACACTTTTGGCGGACGCTGGTTTGATGAAAAATGGCAGCCGCAACTCACCTCACCAGAGTGGGAAAAGGCGGTTTCCTTTTATGCGGATCTCGTGCAAAAGTGTGGCGCACCTGGTGTGACTGGCATCGGCTTTACCGAAGCGTTGACGTTGATGTCGCAAGGGCAAGCCGCGATGTGGGTGGATGCCACCGTCGCAGCGGGCTTCCTGGCCAAGTCACCGGCCGGCAAGGATATCTCTTTTGCGCTGGCGCCGGTAGGCCCCGTCGCTAAGGGCAACGCCTGGCTCTGGTCCTGGTCGCTAGCGATTCCGAAGACCAGCGCGCACCAGGCCGAAGCGCTCCAATTCATCACTTGGGCCACCAGCAAGGATTACATTGAACTGGTCGCAAGTAAAGAAGGCTGGGCCTCCGTGCCGCCGGGCACGCGTGCCTCCACCTATGCGCGCAAAGAATACCAGGATGCTGCGCCGTTTGCGAAGTTAGTGCTTCAGTCGATCTCGAAGGCGGATCCAACCAACGCCACTCGCGATCCCGTACCTTATACCGGCGTCCAATTTGTTGCCATTCCCGAATTCCAGGGGATTGGCACAGATGTGTCACAATTCATTGCCGACGCATTGGCCGGTAATAGTACGGTGAAAGAGGCATTGGCCAAAGCACAGGCCAAAACAGAAGCAGCCATGAAGGATGCCGGTTATCTGAAGTAATTCAAGTTACGTACTTTCTGCCGCGACGCAGCCAGGATCGTACGGACACGAACGATTATGCCCGTACGATCCTGTTCTAGATTCTATTTTCCGGATTACGCTTTCCGAAAGGAAACCTTACTCAGTCATGACAATCGTTGCTCAACCACCGCTTGTGACGCGCAAACCAGTGGATCAATCCAGACGCAAATTTCTTTCGGCGCCGACGCTGTTCTTCATGGTCATTATCACGCAAGTGCCTTTTGTCTTGACCCTCTACTACAGCTTTCAAAGCTGGAATCTCTTGCGGCCTGAGAATATCCATTGGATCGGTTTTGCCAATTATCTGCGCCCCTTTTCCGACCCGGATTTTCTCCAAATTCTCTGGAACTCGCTCGTCTTATCGATCAGCGTGGTCGTGGTCACTTTTATCGGCGGCATGAGCCTGGCCCTGCTTTTGAATCGGCCCTTTCCTGGGCGTGGGTTGGCGCGCACGTTGCTCATCTCGCCCTTTCTGGTGATGCCTGTCGTTACCGCTGTGCTTTGGAAAAATGTGCTGCTCAACCCCGCCTTTGGTCTTTCCACCTATGTCCTGAATTTATTCGGCTTACCCGCCGTCGATTGGCTTGCCCATTATCCGATGCTTGCCATCATTGCGATTGTTGCGTGGCAATGGACGCCTTTTGTCATGTTGATTTTGCTGGCTGGTCTGCAATCCCTGCCCGAATCCACCATGGAAGCCGCCAATCTTGATGGCGCCACCGGCTTGGGTCTCTTTCGTTACATCGTGTTGCCCCATTTGCAACGCTTCATCGAGATCGCACTCTTGCTTGAAGTACTCTTTGTCCTCAATATTTTTGGCGAGATCTTCGTGGTCACTTCTGGCGGACCGGGCATTGCCACCACGAACTTGCCCTTTGAAATCTACAAAGAAGCTTTTCTCCGTTGGAACGTGAGCCGCGCCGGGGCCTACGGTGTCATCGCCGTGATCCTGGCTAACATTGTTGTCTTACTGTTCCTGCGCGTTTTGCGCAATCAAAGCAAGGCACCCGAGTGACATTGACGATTTTTGATTTACGAAATAGCTTCGTAAATCAAAAATCGTCAATTAGTTACATAATTTATGCAAAACCTTCAAGGAAGGTGCGATGATCACAAATAAATTACAAGGTCGTTTGCTCAGTGGCCTAACTCTGCTGCTCGCCGGCTTGATGTTCTTTCCCATTTTTTGGATGATCCTTACGGCTTTTAAAACCGAAGATGTTGCCTTCGCCTATCCACCGCGCCTCTTCTTTACCCCAACCCTGGACAACTGGCGGGTAGCCCTCTTAGAGACGGATTACCTGCGATTTCTGGGCAATACCTTGCTGATCACAGGGCTTTCGTCGTTGGTTGCCCTCGTGCTCGGCATTCCGGCGGCCTATGCGATGGCTTTTTATGCGACCAAGCGCACGGATGGCACGATGTTGTGGGTGATGTCAACGCGCATGTTGCCGCCCGTTGGTGTGATCGTACCGCTCTATGTTATCTTTCAAAAGCTCAATTTACTTGATAGTTATCTGGGCTTAATCATTATCTATACCGGCATGAATCTCCCATTGGTGATCTGGATGGTGCGCTCTTTTATGCTGGAAATCCCGTTCGAGGTGATCGAAGCCGCCCGCATGGATGGCGTCACCCTTTGGCAGGAGATTATGCGTATGGTGCTGCCGTTGATTGTGCCTGGGCTGGCGGCCACGGCGCTGCTCTGCTTTATTTTTACCTGGAATGAGTTCTTTTTTGCCTTTAATCTAACGACGAAGAACGCAGCGCCGCTTTCGGTCTATATTTCATCGTTTAAGACCGCCGAGGGCCTCTTTTGGGCCAAAATGTCGGCCGCCGCCACCGCCACCATTTTGCCCGTGCTGATTGCCGGTTGGGTGGCCCAACGCCAGTTGGTGACGGGGTTGACGATGGGCGCGGTAAAATAGGTGGAAGACAAGGAGGTAGGGAAACAGGTAGACACGGATTGTTTCCCTGTCTACCTGTTTCCCTATCTACGAATTTTGCGACAGAGTGTAAACGAGGAAACCTATGAAAGCGATTGTTTTTCCAACGGCAGAAGCAATTTCCATTGAACAGGTGGCAGATCCAACACCCAACTCCGATGAAGTGGTTGTACAAGTGACGATGTCGGGTATTTGTGGCACCGACTTGCATATTTATCGCAACGAATACATGTCGCAGTTCCCCCTGATCCCCGGCCATGAATTTGGTGGGCGTATTGTAGTCTTAGGCAGCGCCGTCACTGGCTTGCAACTGGGTCAGCGCGTGGCGGTAGATCCCAATCTCTACTGCGGTTATTGTGAATTCTGTCGGGCGGAACAGGCGAATCACTGTCGCAACTTGCAGGTGGTAGGCGTTACACGCGCTGGCGGTTTTGCCGAATATGTAGCGGCGCCGGCGCGCGCTTGTTATGCTGTACCGGATCGTCTGTCCGACCGCCAGATGGCCTTTATCGAACCGCTGGCTTGCATTGTACATGGCATGAAACGGTTGCCGTTAGCGCCGGCCGATGCGGTCTTGCTCTTTGGCGCTGGCCCAATTGGGCTGTTGCTGCTCCAGGCTCTGCGTCATCGCGGTGCCAGCCAGATTGTGGTGGTGGAGAAACAGCCAGACCGCCTGGCTGTGGCCGCGCAATTGGGGGCGACCACCACGCTCGCCCCTGGGCCTGACCTGGACGAGCAATTGCGGGCGTTGGCGCCACACGGTTTTCAGGTGGTGGTAGACGCCACCGGCGTCCCCCAGGTGATCGAAAATGGCTTTAATTATCTACGCCCGCGCGGCCACTTCCTGATGTTTGGCGTCGCCCCCATGCCAGCTAAAATTAACCTTAGTCCCTATGCTGTCTTTCGAAATGATTGGCAGATTATCGGTAGCTTTGCCCTTTGCTATACCTTTCCCCAGGCGATTGCCTGGTTGGAAACCGGCGTGGTTACCGTAGATCCGTTGGTCAGCCATACGGCGGCTTTCGACGATTTTCCGACGCTCTTTCACCAATTTGCCGCTGGTCAAACACTCAAGGTGCATTTGCACGCCTAGACCGAGCGAATGGTGTAACGGTTAATGATTAACGGTATAATAGACATGATCTGGATTAACAAAGATGGGATACAGGTAGATAGGTATACAGATGATTGTCTACCTGTTTCCTTGTTTACCAGTGGTGAATGCTGATTCCGAATCATGTCTAATGATTAACCATTCCCTATGCTCAACTATCAAGACTATAGCATCCTGATTGTCGATGATACACTGGTTAACCTGGCTATGATGGTCGAGTATCTGGAGGGCTATGGCTTTGCCATCCGCGTCGCCCGGAGCGGTGAAACGGCGTTGCGCAGCATCCATTACGACCCGCCCGATCTGATCCTGCTGGATATCCTCATGCCAGGCATCGATGGCTTTGAAACCTGCCGTCGCTTACAAGCGGATGAGCGCACCCGGGAAATTCCGGTGATCTTTATGACTGCGCTAACCAATGTGGAGGACAAAGTCAAAGCCTTTGAAACGGGTGCGGTGGACTACGTCACCAAGCCGTTGCACCAGGAAGAAGTTCTCGCTCGCATTCTAACCCACTTACGCCAACGCAATCTTACCCTCGATCTGCAAGCACAAAACCGCCAACTAACGTATAGCAACCAGGTGGAGAAAGCGCGCCTTTTCGATGCGGTTCATCAACAGCACACTCAATTGCGCACCCTGACCAATAAATTAAACGAAGTGCAAGAAAATGAGCGCAGACAGTTAGCGCGTGAGTTGCATGACGAAATCGGGCAGGCATTGACGGCCATCCACATCAACCTGGCCGCCATTCAAAAAGAACTACCCGCGGCCAGGTTCGCTCAGGTTCATGAAAGGGTGGCCGAGGCGAGCCTGCTGACCGATCGGATCTTGGATCAGATTCGCGAGCTTGCGCTCGACTTGCGCCCGCCAATGCTCGACGATCTGGGCTTGGGGCCAACGCTGCGCTGGTATCTGAAACGTTACAGCACACGCATGAAGATTGAGACCGAACTTACGATGACTGGACTGGAGCCAAGGCCCGCCCCAGCGATTGAGACGGCGCTCTATCGCGTAATTCAAGAGGCGTTGACCAATACGGCCAGGCACGCCGCAGCCAGCCAAGTATGCGTCCAGGTGACGCGCGACAAGTCTACCGTAGTTGTGTCCATTGCTGACAATGGACAAGGCTTTGATGTGGCTGAGGTTTTGGCACAGGCTGAGCAATCGAACGGGATGGGTCTGCTAAGCATGCGCGAACGGGTGACCTTGTTGGGTGGCAGCTTCGACCTTGAAGCCCAGCCAGGTGAAGGGACGCACCTTAACTTTAGCATCCCGTGGGAGCAACCATGAACAAAATCAGGGTCTTGTTAGCCGAGGACCACACCATCGTTCGCAAGGGGATTCGTTCACTTTTGGATAGTGAACCGACGATCGAGGTGGTGGGCGAGGCGGAAAATGGGCGCGAGGCGGTTGAAAAAACAGCCCAGTTACGCCCGCACATTGTATTGCTGGATCATACCATGCCCGTGCTCAACGGTCTGGAAGCCACTCGGCAAATCCGCAAATATTATCCAGAGGCCAAGGTGCTGATTCTGACCATGCATACCAATGAAGAGTACATCTTTCAATTCCTGCAGGCCGGCGCCGCCGGTTATCTAGTCAAGCAGAGCGCGCCGACCGACCTGGTGGCGGCCATCCACGCCGTCTATCAAGGGCAATCTTTCCTCAGCCCAGCCATCTCCAAAACCGTCATTGACGAATATCTGCGCCAGGTGGGCATGACGCATCCGCACGCCAGCGATGACAAATTGACGGCGCGTGAGCGTGAAGTACTCCAATTGCTGGCGGAAGGATGCTCGAACCGCAAAATTGCCGAGCAGTTGCAGCTCAGCGTCAAGACTGTCGGCGTCCATCGGCTGAATTTGATGGAAAAGCTGGATATTCACGACATTACGGAGTTGACCAAATATGCCATTCGCAAAGGCATGATTGGCCTGGAACAGTGATGGGGCGCGGTTATCGTCTGGCGCTCTTGATTGCCCTTCTGGTGTTGGCGGCTTGCGGGCAGCAGGCCGCATCCGCGGGCGGCGAACCTGGCGTTGTGCTAAACAGAGGTGAGGCTACGGTCACACCTTCCTTTTGGCAGGTTGCCGCCACGCCTTATCGCAATCTGGTTTTGCACGGCATTACGGAAAATACACCCCCTTCGCTCTATATCCGAGATGTGCTAGCGCCAGCCTTTGAAAAAGAAACCGGGATCAAAGTCAAGCTAGAAATTACCACCAACCCTGCGATTGAACAATCGATCAAAATGGGGGCGGACCAGTATGATTTTGTCTATGTTGAACAAGATGTGATCTACGAGTATCTGGCCCAACAACGCTTGACCAACATGACGAAATTGTTGCAAGACAATGCGGCGCTGGTGACGTCTGTCTTTAACCCCGAAAATTTTACCGACTTCATCAATGCCTTCCGTGATCCCGCCACCGGCGATCTCTACGGGATGCCCATTGAAGGTTTTATCAAAGTTTATCTCTATCGCAAAGATCTCTTTGCCGACCCGGCCATCCAGACGGCCTTTGCAGCAGAATATCACTATCCGCTGGCGCCAGCCGTAACCTTTCAGGAATATCGCGACATTGCTGCCTTCTTTACCCGCTATGGCCGCACGCATGGGTTACCGTTATGGGGAACAACTGTCCAAGCCGCTGATAATAATGTTGCTTCAGTCTACGAATTTGTTGAGACAATCGCGCCGAGTTTTGGCGTTTATGATTGGGGCATCAATTTAGCCACCGGTAAGGCTACTGCGGCCAACGGTGGTCAATTAGACAGTGACCTGGCCAAGCGCGCGCTCACCTATTGGCTTGATCTGCTCCAATATGCGCCGCCCACCGCCACCCATAGCGATTGGACAGCGGTGGCCAACACTTTTGCCGCCGGTCAGGCAGCCCAAGGGTGGGTCTATGGCGAGAATGTAGCTTGGCTGGCAACGGACCCCACGCGCTCCCAAGTGGTGGGCAAAGTCGGCGTAGCGTTGCCGCCCACCGCGCCTGGTGTGCTGGAAGACGCCACCACCGGCGTTGGCTATTTGGGCTATTACGATGGCGCTGCTTTTGGCATCCCCACTGGGTCGATTAACAAGGCAGCGACGCTGCTCTGGTTGCAATATCTCGGTCAACCTGCCGTCCAACCAGCTTGGGCCGTCACCAGCGGGCGTGTGGTTCACCTCTCGACCTTTGACGACCCACTGGTGCAAGCCCAGAACATCAAGCTGAATGGCTACTACAGCTTGATGAAAAAACAGGGCCATCTCTTTGCCGGCGCGCCGCCCTTTCCCTTTCACACCCAGGTGCGCGATGTGATCGCCACTTTTATCTACCGCGCAATCCGGCGTGAGTTGACGCCGGCCCAGGCGCTTGATCAAGCGGCGCTTGCCGTTGATGCTAAACTGGCTCAGTTGGGAACTGGACGATGACGCCATGGCCCCTAGCCCGTGCCTTCCGCAATCTAAACATCGAGGCCAAACTTCGTCTTGGCTTTGGGGTACTGGTCCTCTTGACCTTGCTGGTCGTCGGCCTGATCTTTGTTGCCAGCCGGCGCGCCACCGAAAACATTAATCTCACGGAAAACGCGCGTGTACCAGCCGCCCTGGCCTCGGCGCGCGCCCAATCTAGTTTGCTCAAGATGCAAGCCGCTGTGCGCGGCTATCTGGCCATCGGCGATCTGCAAAATATTGATGAGTACAAAAAGGCTAAAGAAGCCTTTCAAGAAAATCTAGGCAAATTGGTGGCGCTTGCGGCCAATTGGACTGCCACCGAGGATCGACATCAGCTTGACGAATTAGTCATGACTTTTGCCATTTGGTCCGCCTTGCCCGAACGTCTTTTCAAATTGCATGACAAACCGCTGGAAAACCAACCGGCAGTGCGCATTGAGAATCGCAACGTCCAGCCGGTAAACGTCGCCTTGCTGCATGACTTAAATACGCTCATTATGCGGCAACAAAAGCGGTCACTGTCCCCAAATGATCACGCTTTATTAGCGGAGATGATCGATTTTCAGGCTTCGTTGCAGGCAATGGTCACCAATCTGCGCGCCTATGCCATCACCGAAGACAGTGTATTTAAGTTTGGTTACGCCGAGAATCTTGACGCCAACAGCACCGCGTTTGGCGATCTGGCCATGCGTCAGCCCCAATTGGAAACTGAGCAACGCGTCCTCTTTGCCCACATCATCACCCTGCGCACCACGCTGCTTGACTACCCCCAATCAATTTTTGCCGCCGTAGAGGGTGAGCATAGCCACGAGGATCTGTATCTCTTTAAGACCGAGGTTGAACCCAAAGCGATTCGTATGCTTGCCCTACTCAATGCGATGACGGCCAGACAACAAACGCTCTTGCAGGCTGATCTCAGTAAAAGTAGGCGCAGCCTGACCAGCGTGCAACTGCAAACGCTGCTGAGTGGGTTGCTGGCGCTGGCCCTAGGGTTGGGCATGGCCTATCTCCTGAGCGAAAATATCGCCAAAGGGGTGCGCCGCCTGAATGAGACAGCTAGGCGTATCGGCGCCGGCGATTTGCACGTCCAGGCGATCGTCGAGTCTGGCGATGAGATCGGGCGCCTGGCGCTCACCTTCAACACCATGACCAGCCATTTACGCGCGACGATTGACAGCCTGGAGCGGCTCTACCAGATCAGCCAGGGGATGATGTCGGCACGCGACCTGACCGCCCTGCTGCGCGTCGTAGTCGAAGGGGGGCGCATTCCAACCATCAATCGTGCTGTACTCAATGTTTTTGAATACAGCACAGAGCCCAACGATCCGTGCGAGGTCGCAGCGATGGTTGTTGAAGCCAATTGGTATAGCGGACAAGGCACGCTACCCAGTCCACCAGGGACGCGCTATCAGCGTGCTATCAATGGCATCATCAAGCTTTTCCTGGCGCGTGATCCACTCTTCTTTGATGACCTCGCCCACGATGCCCGCACCGACCCAGCTACCATCGCTGTCGCCTACAAATTGAACATTCGCGCCATGGTCGTACTCCCGTTGTGGAGTCAAGCGCGCCAGATCGGTGTGCTACTCCTGGAAAGCGATGAACCTTATCACTTTCACGCCCAGGAGATTCAGCCCTATGCATCCTTGCTTGGCCCATTGACCGTGGCCATTGAAAATCGGCGTCTTTTCCAGCAGATGCAACAGCGTGCCGCCGAATTAGCCGCGGCCAAAGATAACGCGGAACGTGCGAACCGGGCCAAGAGTGACTTTCTCGCCCGCATGAGCCATGAGTTGCGCACGCCACTCAACGGGATTTTGGGCTATGCCCAGCTCCTCAAGCGCGACGCCACGCTGAATGCGGCGCAACACAATGCGGTGAATGTCATGCAGCACAGCGGCGAACATTTACTCGCCCTGATCAACGATGTCTTGGACCTGTCCAAAATTGAAGCAAACCATATGGAGCTCCTCCCTGTTGATTTTTTCTTGCCCAGTTTACTCGATAACATGGTCGAAATGTTTCGCATTCGGGCGCAACAAAAGCCAAGTGTGACCTTTACCTACGAAACGCTGACACCCCTACCGGCGCAAGTGCGCGCGGATGAGACGCGCTTGCGCCAAATTTTGATCAACTTGTTAGAAAACGCACTCAAATTCACACAGCAGGGGCATGTCATCTTCCGCGTTGGCTGCGTAGCAGATCAAGCGGACGCGCCCACCGTCATGCTTCGTTTTACCGTGGAGGACACTGGTCCCGGCTTGACCCAAGCCCAGCTGAATAAAATTTTCCTGCCGTTTGAGCAAGTCGGCGATGCCCAGCAACGAGCAAGTGGGGCCGGTTTAGGGCTAGCCATTACCAAACACTTGGTCAACGCCATGAATGGCACGCTGGCAGTGCAGAGCGAATGGCAGCATGGGAGCACCTTTACCCTGGGGTTGACGCTGCCCGCCAACTGGACAAGCAACGAACAGACGTCATTGCCTGCCCCTGGCCACGAAGACGACCAAGCAGCGCAGCACAAGGGGTTGCCGCGCGCTAACGTATTGATGATCGATGAAGCCACCGTCGAAAAGCTGGCTGCGCCGCCACCCGAAGCAATATCGCAGCTCTTAGACCTGGCGCTAAAAGGCGACCTATCGACCCTACGCAAACGTGCGGAGCAAGTACAGTACCAAAACCCCACCTACGCGCCGTTTGCGACACGCTTACGGCAGCTTGCCGAGCAATTTGAGGCGGATCGCATCGTGGCCTTGATCGAGCAATTGCGTGATGAGCAAGCAGAGACATGATGGGTGGAAACTGTTGATAAGTTTTTGATATACTTGGGGTGTATCCCAACTTTTGGGCGCAAATGGAATTTGGCCGCTGACCGTAGCAAGTCGGGTGCGCTTCAGTAGAAGCGCACCCGACTTGCTACGGTCAGGCACTGGATTCATCCTCGCGCGAAAATTGCCCTAAATCTGGGATACACTCTATACTTGGCATAAGTTGCCACCCGCCCTTGGAACAAGTTATAATGGTGGGGCTTTTGCTTCACTCGCCCGTCATTGAAAATCGTTTGATTTGTACGTGGGCACAGGACACAGTCAACGCGATAAGGGAACCAAATGGCAAAATTAATCACAACTTTGGGGCCACTTGCTCGCCAGGATGTCGGCTTAATCCTCCCGCATGAACACATTTTTGTCGATTTGGGACCGCTAGGGCAAAATGCCTATTTGCAGGCTGACCCTATGGCTGTGATTCGGGTGATGGCGCCGGAAATTGAGAAAATCAAACAATTAGGGGTAACCGTCTTGGTGGAATGTACACCTGTGGGGGTTGGCCGCCGCGCCGATATTGACCGCGCGGTTTCGGAGGCAACCAATCTACCCATTGTCGTGCCCACCGGCATCTATCGCGAACCGTGGATCCCAGAGTGGGCGCACGCGGCCAGCGAGGACGATGTAGTGGCCTGGATGCTCGGTGAACTGACCGACCAGATCGAACAAAGTGGGGTCCAAGCCGCGTGGATTAAACTCAGCGCCGGTGATGATGGCATTACCGCCTGTGAAGCGAAGCTCTTGCGGGCCGCAGCGAAGGCGGGTATCGCCACCAATGCGGTGATCGGCAGCCATACCATTCGCGGGCGGGTCGTGCGCGATCAACTTGACATGCTGGAGGCGGCCGGTTATACAACAGACCGTTTTATCTGGATTCACACCCAGGCCGAACCAGATTTCGCGCTGCATCTGGAAATGGCGCGGCGTGGGGTGTGGATCGAGTATGACGCGATTGGCAGTGGCGATCCTAGTGACGAAGATACTATCGAGCACATTCAACGCCTAGTTGATGCTGGGTTTGGTCATCGTCTTTTGCTCAGCCATGACCGCGGTTGGTACGATCCATCGCAACCGAATGGTGGCGTCCCCAAACCTTACACCTATCTTTGCACAGACTTTCTGCCAAAACTGCGCGCCCTGGGCGTTGATGAAGCAAGCATAACGCAGTGGACGGTTGCCAATCCATTCAACGCTTTTGCACGTTAGTAAAAGTAGAAGTTCAATCTGGTAAGTTCGCGAGGAATAGGTTAAACTAAACCATATCGAACAAGATCATCAGAATTTCAACGGTTCTTGATAACTCTTTGTGATAATGTTTTGATCGACTAGCTAAATCCTTTGTCGTTGCGCGATATGGGATCCCTCAAGCTAGTCCATGATTCCCATCTACAATATTCATCATCCGGTCCATTGGTGACAGGTTAAGGTTTTTTCACGATTGTCAAGCGCAAAATCAGGCTTTTACCTTAAAATTATGCGCCCATTTGTGCCGATTTTGGGCTAACAGGCAAGTGCCACTCAGATCAGCTTCCAAATCAATAGGGTGCGGCATCCGCTCTGAGTGTAAAATTGTGTTTGGAAACCTCATTTTTATCGATTTTTCAGACTTGACAAGACTAAATTTTGCTTAACCTGTCACCAATGCGGTTAGGCTTAACCACGTTTCTCCATAACCACAGCGCCTTTGCCCTGGATGCCGCCCAAAGCCAGCATAGCTATAGTCGCTATCTGTTGGCCTTGGCCGAACAAGAACTGGCCCAGCGCGCGACCAACAGTCGCCAGCGCCGCCTCAAAGACGCCAAACTGCCGCTAGTCAAGCCCTTAAACGACTTTGATTTCAGCGCCTTGCCCTTGCTCAACCAACAAAAACTGGTGCAACTCGCCCTAGGGGACTATAGCAACCTGCGCGAGCCAGTGATTTTAGTCGGCAACCCGGGCTTGGGCAAAACCCATGTCGCCACCGGCCTCGCCGTCGCCGCCGGTCACCAACTGCACCGGGTACGGTTTTATAACACGGCCGCCTTGGTCAACGAACTGCTCGCCGCCCAACAAGAACACCGCTTGGCCAAAGTGCTGGCGACCGCCCAACAGCATCAGTTGATTGTCCTGGACGAGTTGGGCTTCATTCCGTTAACCCTCACCGGCGCCCAACTCATCTTCCAGTTTTGCTCGGCCTTGTATGAGCGCGTAGCCCTCATCATTACGACCAATCTCAAATTTGCGGATTGAACCCAAATCTTTGGCGATGAGCGCTTAACGCTCGCTTTGCTCGACCGCCTCACCCCCAAAGCCCACATGATCGAGTTTACCGGTGAATCTTACCGTTTTCGCCAACAACGCCAGGCGAAGGCGGGCTAAATGGCCTACGTTGGTACAGCGGTTGTCCGCCAGCAACTTTTGTGGGTGGCCGAAGGCGCGACCGACATCCGGCTCGCTACCCCAGCCTGGTTTCTCTGGTTGCAAACCGCTACCCATTTTAGTTATGCCTTGGGGCGTCCAACCGATTATCGCTTGACCCTGCGCAAAGAAAAACGCCGCCACGATT
>JBBREZ010000009.1:0-34711 GCA_038225095.1 Caldilineales bacterium | reverse complement strand
GGTGAGTGTAACATGGGTGTAATGCAAACGCAAACCACTTACCCTTACGTCATAATAACTATTTCATGGGGATAAGACTCATAGACAAACCATTTAACTTCGTAGAATCTAGTAGGTACCCACTGGGTGCCTACGGTTAATTTATATGAGTTTTAAATGGTTTGTCTATGAGTACAGGTAAAGTAAGTGTTTTGGTCTAGCGCGTAAAGGCGAGCATGCAATCGGCGGCGCAGGTGTTGGCGATTGACCGATTGCTGGGTGCGCCGCCAACTGTATGCCCCTACCGGATTGATTTACTTTACCGCCTACTTAAGCGGTAGCGATTTCGGAGAGTTCTAGCCAACGTTCTAGGGCGGTTTCTAAGGTAGCTTCCAACGTTTCTAATTGTCCACCTAGGCGCTGCAGCTTAGCATAATCAGCGCCAGCCGTGTTCATTGTTTCGAGCAAACTGGTCTTATTTGCTTCCAGTTCGGCAATGCGCGCTTCCAGGCTTTCGATTTCACGCTGCTCTTTCCAAGAAGGCTTTCGGGTGGCTGCAGTAGGCTTAGAAACACTTTGGGTTGGCTCTATTTGTGTTTTTTCTGCTGGGAGCTTTTCTGTAGAATTTTTTTCGTTCCCTTGCCGCGCTGCCGTCTCACGGCGTAAACGTTCATACGTGCTATAGGGCGTGGGATAACGTGGGCCGAGTTCGCCTTCTTCAATTGTCACCAGAAAGTCTACGGTGCGGTCGAGAAAGTAACGATCATGGCTGACAACGACTACGCAACCGACAAAGTAATCAAGGAATTCTTCCAGCACCGTCAACGTCTGGATGTCCAGATCGTTGGTTGGCTCGTCTAGAAAGAGGACGTTGGGTTGGTGGATCAGGGTGCGCAAGAGGTAAAGTCGCCGTCGTTCGCCACCGCTGAGGCTACCAATCTGCGCACGCTGAACGTTGCGTGGAAAGAGGAACCATTCTAACATCTTGGCCGCTTCCACAATCTCGCCATCTTTGGTACGGATCAGCGGCGCTTCTTTTTCAATAAAATCCAACAGGCGCATTTGATCATCTAAACCAACGCTACGCTGGTCATAATAACCGAGACGGACGGTATCACCCCACTGGATAAAGCTGCCATCCGCGGTCTGTTTGCCCGCCAGGATGTCCAGCAATGTGCTCTTACCCGCGCCATTCGGGCCCATAATGCCAACACGGTCACCAGGCTCCAGCTGAAATTCGACATTATTCAGGACAACGACATCGTCGTACTGTTTTTTAATCTTACGCGCACTGAGCACTTGATTGCCTAAACGGCGACCGGCCAAGCTAATCGCGACCTTATCTTCGCCGCGATCGCCCTGAATTTGAACCAATTCCTCGACGCGTTGCTTCCGTGCCTTCTGCTTTGTGCCGCGCGCCATCGCCCCGCGGCGCAACCATTCCAACTCGCGGCGCAGCAAATTTTGGCGTTTGGTCTCAGCTTCGGCCAATACCTCATGCCTCTGCTCGCGCAATTCGAGGTATTGGCTGTAATTGCCGGCATAGCTGACGAACTGGCGGCGATCCAACTCGACAATCCGGTTGACAACCCGATCAAGAAAATAACGATCATGGGTCACCATCAAGAGCGCGCCAGGGGTTGCGGCTAAATATTCTTCGAGCCAGGCAATCGTCGTGGCATCAATATGGTTGGTTGGCTCGTCTAGAATGAGCAGATCCGCCCGATCGATTAAAGCTCGTGCCAACGCGACCCGTTTGCGTTGGCCGCCGCTCAGGGTGCCGACATACGCCTGAAAATTGGTGATGCCCAGCTTAGTGAGTACGGCTTTGGCATTCGCCTCAGCGACCCAACCGCCGACCTGCTCCATCGCCGCGGCGATCTCGGACAGCCGTCCTTGCCACTGCCTGTCGTCGGGCGTTTGTTGCAGTGCGTCATTAACCTGTTCGTAATCGCGCAATAATTGCATCTGCGGCGAATTGCTGTGGAAGATCGTCGTCAGCACCGTCAGACTATCGTCCAAAGGCGGTTCTTGTGCCAGATATTCGACACTCACACCACCCCAGAGTTTTACGCTGCCGCTGTCGGGTGCTTCCAATCCAGCCACAATGCGCAACAGTGTGCTCTTCCCACTGCCGTTGACGCCGATCAGGCCAATGCGGTCGCCTTCGTTGATCTGCAAATTGGCATTTTCGAAGAGCAAACGTTCACTATATTGCTTAGAAAGGTTTTCGATAGTAAGAAGATTCATGCGCCTATTGTACAATGAATTGGGCGCATTCGAGGAATTCACGCTTAATTATACGCATGCGCGTCATAAACAAGGAATGACGATCAAATAAGTTATCCATTTCGGCGCGTAGAGATTGGAGAGTACAGGGCAAACATCGCCAATCTCTACGCGCCAAGTGATTGAATCGCTACGCCTAAACATTTTTTACGAGCGTAGCGCGTAGACGATTGACGAGGTAATCGCTACGCGCCAATCGCCTGCCACAGGTGTTACTTCTTTATGCCCGTCAATATACGTCAGTCGTTATGGATGGGGGAGTTGCTCGGTTAGGCGATTCCAATTAAATAATGATCCAGGGATCGAGACCTTCGGCAGAGCGTTCGACTGAGCTCACGCCGAAGTCTCAGGTCGACGCCTGACAAGAGGAAAGGACCCCACGACTCGACTGCCGTTCGACAAGCTCACGGTCAGGCGGGTGCCCTCTGGGCGCGACGGCAATGTTGACAGCGGCCAAATTTGTATACTTATTTATTTGGATTTGCCTTAACTGATAGAGAAAACATTTAAACTTCATACAATGCGACCTCCTCGTTTGTCTGTCTTTAATTTGTTTTCTCTATGGCTACTTGCTTGTTCGTCTGATTTTTCTCAGGGCGTGACCCATAGCCAAGCAACACTGGCTCTGCCCACACAGCCCAATTCCAACGCGTGTCACCAAGACCATCGGTCATAAATTGGATGATGATCTCCTGACCGGCGAGGCTGGGTAAATCGATCATATAGCGTTCCCAAATCGTCGTCTGTTTGGTGGTGCTCCAGATGCGTACACCGTTCACATAAAGGCGGAATGCACACAAATTGTCACCTTCCATCACGGCGCCATCGCGAATGCCGACGGCGAAGCGCATGCGCAGGCTGTCCACCTCCGCTGGCACGGTCAAATTATACTCACAAACGGCACTGCCCACGGTGGGCGGATGTTGCCAAAGCGCCAATTGCTGCACCATACCACAACTGGCCACGGCCACCTTAATTTCCATCCCGCGCGCCGAACGCGTGGCCGCCTGGCGCGCCGCAGGAAAAGCTTCTAGAAAATCAAATTGCCAGAGCAGCACCTGATCGGGGCGTGGCGCAACCTCGGTCTCTAGTAAGCTATGCCAAAGTTCCTCTTGCCATTTCAAGTAGCTGATAAACTGGGAGAGTTGCATCAAAGATTGGTCATTCAGATCCGAAATCCGCCGGACAATGGCGTCAATCGTTTCTTTTCTGGCATCGAGTTTAAGCATAAGAATAATATACGGCGCGCAAAAATAAGAAAACTAGAGAATAGATCGGCTACCGATTTTATCGCGGGCCGTCTTTATTATACATGATTCGGCATAAGTAGTCACCACGGGTAGACGGGTAGACGCCCATCAGTAGATGGGACGGAAACAGGTATGCATCACCTGTCTACCTGTTTATCTGTATACCCATCTTTGTTAAGCCAGATAATGTTTATGGCAGAATATCACTGGGCATCCGCAAACTAGGCCGCTGTGAACACTTCCGCCACTGAACGACCGCGGGTCAAGCCCATCAATTGTTCCCAACGCGCCGCTGCCACGGGGTTGCTCAACAAGACCAACGCCACATAATTTGGCTCAAACGGTTTGCGAATTAAGTGCATCATAGCCTCATCTGGGGTCAGCGAGCCCTTCTTCTGGTTGCAATGCTTGCAGGCTGTCACCAAATTATGCCAATCATGGACGCCACCGCGGCTGCGCGGCACCACATGGTCCACGGTTAGCTGCGCGCGACCGGGCGCTTCACCACAGTATTGACAGACATAGGCATCACGCAACATGATCGATGCCCGTGTCGCCGGCACGCGCCGATGCGGCAGCTTGACATAATGTACAAGCCGGATTACCAATGGAATTGGGATCGAGCGACTCGTGCTGGACATCATCTGGTTTGTCGCTTCCAGTAATTCAGCCTTTTCGTTCAACAAGAGCACGACGGCACGGCGCACAGATACTAAACTTAACGGTTCATAACCCGCGTTCAAGACCAAAACTTGTTTGGACATAGTTACTGCTCTTACGTTAGAAATTCCTATATACACTATCCTCTGCTGCGATGAGTCTGCTGCACATCCACGTGCCAGTGACCCATACCCGACCTGTCTGATGTTGACCGTGTCATTCTTCACGATACAATCTGAGTTATTCTGGCATTTTAGCAGGAATAGGATGCAGAAACAAACCGCATTCTTGCTAAATATCGAACGCATGCCTTGCGCCCCTACCCATTCATTTGCAGGAAGTTTATTGGCGTTCTCTAGTTATTATAGGCAGCGTTTAGCCCGGCAAGGCAAACTGGGCGACGTAGGCAGCGCGCAAGATAATGCCCCACAAGAAGAAACAGGCTGCGGCCATTGCCAATGTCTTCACATTGTCATCTTCTAAGGTGTTAAAATAACTGTAGGCCGCAGGTAAGGTGATGAGCGAAACGATGCCATAAAGCATATGCAAGAAAGGCCGGGGCAGGGCCGTCCCTGCGCCTTGCGTATATAGAAAGATACCAATCAGGGATTGCGCTAACAGCAAAAGCTCGCCAATCACAGCCGCGCCCAACCAATTACTGTTAAGCGGTTTCGTCCGAAAACGTAAATATAAGGCCCAAATCCCCAGCGCTGCGATAAATAAAGTGGCCGTCGACGATAAACGATTATGAATTTCGATAATCGACATGAATGCAGTAGACCTTTGTTGAGTTGGTTGAAAGTTGCTATCCGTAGGGGCGTCATTCATGACGCCGCCTATGGATCAAGCGCAGAATTTTCGTCTATGCCAATTAGTGCGTTTTAACGCAGCTTTTTGTATCAGACGGTGAATTCATTCACCGGGCGAGCGCTTTAGATTTCCTCGCTTGGTTCATCACGCCCCTACAAATCAATTGAGCGCAGTTTATTGGTTGATCAGGAAGGCGCATGTACACTCAAATATTGTTTGAGCACGTTCGCCGCTGGCCCCAAAATGTCGTAGGATACCCAGCGCTGGCTGGCAGCCAAGGCAAAAATGCAACCGCCCAGCACATAATCATCTTGGCGCATGGCTTGGTCGAACCAGACTAATTGCTCAACATACGCACCTGGTCCCCAAAGACCATAGCCATTTTTTGCCCAATAATCTTGAAAATCCTGCCAGCCGCGTGCATCTTCTGGTCCTGGCCGATTATTTTTTACGTAGCCATCCACGCCCAATTCGGTAAAGACCAGCGGAATCGCCAACCCTTTGGGTTTTAAAATTTCGTTGTATACATGCCGGTAGCGCAACGTCAACCAACCCGTGTCCTCGGGAGCAACATCAGGATGATTGCCGGTGTCGGCGCGTGAGCTGCTAAAATAGATCGTCGGCGCTGAATATTCGTGGAGTCCTAGCCAGCCGTTATGTTCTTGGGCGGCTTGCAGGGCGGGTAAGAACTGTTCCCACAACGTCATTTCGCTTGGATGGCCCGTGCCAAAGTTACCGATCACGCTGCGGATGCCTTCGGCAGATAACAAGCGCGTGCGCTCCGCTTCAAAATCGGCCAGACGCTGCATCTCATCAGCATTGTTAGCTACCGGCTCGTTGTACGCCTGCCAGGCATCAAAATAAGGTCGGCGGCGTTCGTCACCGGCCACGGGCATTAGTTGCTCGACAAAAGTGCGGGCCGCGCCAGTGGGATCGCTCAGGGTAGACAAATCAAGTTGCTCAAAATTTGGATCGGGTAGCCGTCCGATCAAGAGCGTTTTGGGCGAAGTCTGCTTAATTTGCGCCGCAAAATTAGGATCTAATTCCAACGTCGAGACGACTGCCAGGCCTTTGGTCGACAACAGGTCATAGAGTTGTGGATCGTTGCGCGCCACCACGACGCCCAATTTGCTTGGGGGGCCGGGCGGGAAAGGCGTGGTCGGCGGCATGGGCGTTGGTTCGGGTGTGGCCGTCTTTTTCGGCTTTCTCGTTGCTGTCGGCTTTGCCGTCGGTGCTTCTGTCGGCGGCACACTCGCTACTTCTAGGCTAGTATTGTTGGCAATCTCCGGCAGATAAACTTTATGCTCCGCCGCTGGCGTAGTAAGCAGGCTAGAACTAGCGACCGGGGTCGTGGTTGCCGTTGCACCTACCGTCGGGGCGGGCGTCGGGGTGTCGCTGCCCCATCCACAAGCCGCCGCCACCCAAGCAACCGCTCCACCGAGTATACCACCTAAAAAACGGCGCCGGTTGAGACCTTCGCGCCCGGTCAGTGCATAATTTTCCTGGAGGATTTCCCCATCTGGTGTGCTATCGATACGTGGGATAGGTGTTTCCGTTGATTCTATGGTTTGATTTTCCTGCATAACTCCTACAATAACATGAGCAAATCGGTTGCCCCAAATCTGAAAGGTGTTTACAATGTTGGCTGCTATTACACAAATCTTTTTCTACGCCTGAGCGTAAGCTGACTTGATAATAGGCTTAACCTATGGGATTATAGACGTAGGCATCTGGATTACAGTTCCCGGTCATAATCCCAATGCTACTTATACTAGTCTAATCACACAAGGAGATATCACGTATGGCGACAGCTATGAATGTGAAAAAATACAGATTGAGTATTGAATACTGTACCGCCTGAAATTTTACACCCCGCGCCGTCAGTTTGACGGACGAACTCACAAAAAACTATACGCTTAATATCGAATCATTAACCTTACTTCCCTCTAAGGGCGGCGTTTTCGAAGTTTTGGCTGATGATACAGTTGTTTTTAGTAAGAAAGCAATTGGTCGCCATGCCGAAGCGGGCGAAGTGGCGCGCCTATTCGAGGAAAAGATGGGCGTCAAGCCACAACCGGGTTAATAACCGCCCAAACGTAATGTCACTGCCATATAAAATTATTATACTATAAAAGAGGCGCGCCAATTGTCAGCGCGCCTCTTTTTTGCATGGATTTGGATAAATTCGTGCGCACTTGGCGGATTACATACCGGTTTGCAGATCGACAAATTCGAATTCCAGATTGAATTTTTCTTGCAAATGACGCCCTAGCGCCTGGACGCCAACGGTTTCTGTGGCGTAATGGCCGCCATAGATCACATTCAGCTTTGCGTTAAGGGCCTCGTAATAGTGGGCATGGCTGGTTTCACCGGTAATAAACAGATCACAGCCCAGGGCCGCTGCTTCCTCAATTTCGCGCGCGCCAGCGCCACTGAGAATACCCACCCGCTGGATTATACGGGGCCCTTCGGCTTGGATGACCTTGGGCGGCCCCACATGCTCCTCAAAGCGCTGGACGAGTTCTACCAACGGCACCCCACCGGGCGCCACCGCCAGCGCAGCGATTTTCTTGCCATTGACATTAGCCCACCAATCGGTGACTTCGAGCCCTAGCCGCCGGGCGAGTTCAGCATTATTGCCCACGACTGGATGGGCATCTAAGGCCAAATGCGCGGCATACAAGTTGAGATCGGCGCGCATGAATGAACGCACCAAAGCGCCATAACTATTGCGCAGCAATTTGGGTGGCCCCCAAAAGATGCCGTGATGCACCAGCATCAGATCGGCATGATGGGCCAAGGCTGCTTCGACACAAGGCTGGTGTGCATCCACCGTGCCCACGATCCGGCGCACTTCCGCACGACCTTCGATCTGCAAACCCTGGGGACCATAATCTTTGATGTTCGCAAGATCCAGATAGGCGTCCAGATAATCAATTAATTCAGTTCGCTGCATGGGCTACTCGCTGTTCAATGATTTAACTTACGCACGCAGAGGCGCAAAGTTCATAAAGCTTCACTTGTTTTTCTTTGCGTTCTTTGCGTGCGATTCTCCTGTGACTGTTATTCAGCCGAGGTTTCCTCGCTACTCTGTACCTGCGCCCCCCCGTTTGATAAATTTTTTGGCCTGGCGGGCAAATTGGCGTCTGGGCAAAAGCACACGCCGTTTGCAGGTTAAACAGACCAGGCCAATGTCGGCGCCCACACGTACAATTTCCCATTGAACACCGCCACAAGGGTGTTGCTTGCGCATCTCCACGACATCGCCCAGATAGAGTTGTTCATGAATTTCCACAATTTCATTTCCTAGGTTCGCTAAGCCGTGTTCGTATCCGTCACAATTGGCTGGCGACGGCTGACAATCAGGCCACCCAACGCCAACGCAAAACTAAGCAGATAAATCAGCGCCACTACCAGGACGCCGACAAACGGAATTGTACCAATCAGGCGTGCGACCAACACAATCGTTAACGTGCCTGTCAGCAAGATGGCTAATGGGCTGGACAATCGGTTCGCATAGCTACCTGCATGTGGCGCTAGCTTGCGCCCCAACCAGAGGCCGATTAGGAGTGGGCTTAGGAACCAGAGCAGCAAAACTGCACCCAGGAGAAAGGCAATGAGGACAATCCCAGGTAAAATTCCCCAAAAAAGGATGGTCAAGAGCGCCAACGCGGCGATCACGGGCACGAGCAGGGCGGCGGCAAGCAGGCCATAGAGAGCGACTTCCACCGGTTTTGCTTCGATAGCATGCGTAGTGGAGCGCAACAGATTCGGGGCCACGCGCACCCAGATCCAACTGACCAACACCAGCCCGACAATGAGCAAAATCGTGCGCCAGAGCCAGTTCAAAACAGACCTGAGCGGGTTAGGAGCAGGGGGGGGCTGAGGCGACGTAAGTGGCTTTACGACTTGGATATTCTTCGCAACGCCTTCAGGCATGCTGACGGCGTTGGGGCTGTCATAACGGAGCACACCGACCACCTTGCTAGTATTACGGATGGTGATATTCTGACCATTTAATGCGGCGTTGCCATCGACTTTGCCCCCAAAGCTGATGGCACTCATGGCGGCAACCAGATTTTTTTTGATCGAACCGGCAAGGTCACCTTGGCCGCCGACCACATAGGCATCCCCGCCGACCGTGGCGTTGCCCGTCAATTGTACGCCTTGCGCAATGTTGTGTTGGCCGATCTTGATTGGAAAGGAGGGCATGCCAGAGAAAGCGCTGCCACCGCCAGCGACCAATAGATCATTCCCAACTTTGCCAGATACCACCACGCCACCGCCCGCGATGCGGGCATCGTCTTGCACAATCCCGTTCAAATTGACGCCACCGCCCGCAATCATCACATCACCGGTGATCACACCGTTCACTTCCACATAGCCGCCGGCGGCAATCAAATCACCGTTTACCGTGCCATCGATGTAGATTTCGCGGGCTGCTACGTAAAGATCATCATTGACCACTTCGTCTGGTCCCAAGCGAAAAACATCGTCGCCGCTGCGTACATCCGCTGCCAATGCTGTGCCCGTCAAACAGCAGAGCGCGCCGGTCAACAGCAGAATCCACCAACGTCGTCGCTTAGCGCTTTTATGCTGCGTATTACGCAGAGCCTTTGCCTTTGCCATCATGATCTCCTTTGCGTTGAACCCAGCGATCCCACCCTAACCCTCACTGCCATTAAGGTAAGCGTAAATTAGAGATTAGGAGAATGCGAGATTGCGCGTTCTTATTCTCTAATCTCGCATTCTCCTAATCTCTCATCTTAATGGCAGTGAGGGTTAGGGTGGGGTCACGTTATTAAAGCAAAAAACCATAAAATCAGGGCAAAGATAGTTTACCCTTTCAAAATCAATTGCGCAACCGCATCAGCGATCAAATAACCCCCGCAAATAGTTCGCGTTCTAGCTGGGCTGTGGGCGCAGGATAGGCGCGCGTAAAACTTTCGTTGCTGAGGAAACGCCGGCGCAGAAATGGAGGCAGCGCGCGAATAAAGGTCGGACCGCCGCTGTACTGGCTGGCATGGGCGCGACTGGCCGCATTCTTGCGGCCCAGGTAGTCTGCGACATTAATCCTTGCATGAATGGGCGTATCCCAGCGGCTGATTTCGACCAGATTGATGTCCTTGTTGCGCCCCACAGCGGTCGGGTCTTGGCGCGTGAGCGGCATCAAACGCACCATGAGCTTGAGCATGCGCTTGTCAAACGCCGTGTAATAAAGCTTCTGCGGTCCTGTATAACCGTCGTTATTGATCTGATTGACGGCTAGATGAAAAGCGGCCGTGGTGGCCTCGCACACGCGCACGTGGTCAGGGTGACCATAACCGCCAAAGGGATCATGGGTGATAATAACATCGGGTTGCAGCCGTTGAATGTAGCCATACACTTCCTGAATTGTGTGCTCCAACGGCTGTTGAATGAGTGCGTCGGGGTGGAGGTTGGCCGGTGTGTTGCGCATACCGCTGTCGCGATACGGTAAGGACCAGATGCTCGTCACCCCCAAATTGAGCGCCGCGTTCGACAGTTCTGTCGAGCGGATCTGGGCGAGCGTTTCATGAACATTGAGGGAACTTGTTTCGTCGACCGAACCGGCGATGCCATCAGTCGCAATAATCACATGCACCGCTTTGCCTTCTGCGGCATAACGCGCCAACGTGCCACCCGGCCCAAAGCTTTCATCGTCGGGATGGGCAAAAATCCCCATTAAGGTCTGTTGCTTACTCATCATTCTTCCTTGCTACTAGCCAATTCTTTTTGTGCCGCCTATGACGCGGCGATCAATGTCCATCAAACCGCGTATCCGGTGTTCCCAGCATCAACCAGGGCAAGCCCCAGCCTGCGCGGTCACCCACATTATTATCCGCCGGTCCGGGCAGCGTGGCAAGTATCAGGTTCACTGTTTGGCCGTGATAGGCATCTAAGGGAATCAACGCTTCTTGCCAAGCCCGATCCGCCGGTTGATTGGGCATCAACGTGCGCGACCAAAGCAGCGTGGCTGGGCCTGCTGGTTGGCCCGCGACCAACGGTTGCACTATAACCTGAAACGTCACACCATCGCCGCCCCACCCCCACGCCACCGGATCTAAGGCAGGGCTTAACCAGAGAAAGCTGGCCTGATCAGGCACGTGGAGCGTTAGGGCCACTCGCGCCGGGGCATGGGCAAAGATGACCGGGCGCTCATCGCCATTCTGTGGCATGGTAAAGCTGAGTGCAGCCACCCGTTCACACCCTTTGGCATCCGCACAAATTGGCGTGTTTGGTGTGATCACAGCGGTTGGCAGAAGCGTGCGCAAGTCGAGCAAGCGATAACGCTCGTACAGCGCGCGCTGGTCGGTGCGGGGGCGAATTAACGTGACAAAATGGTTGACACCTACCCAGGCCACGGTAAAGATGAGTGCAAAGGTCAGCAAAGGCATGGTCAGCCTGGCAAGCCGCCGCCCAACTTGGTCATCGGGATGCAGTGCCAGCCAGCGCGACCAAGTGTATAACCCCCACAAGGTAAAGCCTGGCCCGACAATCGCAAATAAATCCCAATCTTGATGGCGCGGCAAATCATTCTGAAAGGTAAAATGATAAACCAGCCAGCCAACGGCTACCCCGGTCAGGTAGCGAAAAATTCGATCTTGCCACAGTTGCGGCTGGAAAAGCGCCCAAACTGCGAGGCCGCACCACAAAGGGGTCAACGGGGCAACTAGCCACAAATTATTCCAGGCTTCCCTCAATTGCGCAGGCGACAAAACTTGGGCCAAAGTAAGGAATAATTGGTGATCGCCCGCGTAGCCATTGGCTAGATCGGGCCAGGGCGCACCCAACAAGCGCAGACTGCCAATCGTGAATAACGGTCCCACCAAGCCACTCACGCAGAGAACGCGCACCTGTCGCCACCAACCGTGGCGTTTTAAGAGCAACAGCAGCGCGGGTAGAGCAAAAGCGGCTTGCGGGTGAAAACTAAGCGAGCAACCCGCCAGCAAGCCAACCAGCCAGAGCGGCGCCCGCCCTACGAGATAGCCAACCGCCACCGCTACCGCCGCAAAGCTGGTTGCGGTTACCAGGCTGTAGTTTTCAATGTGACCAAACCAGAGTTGACTGCTGCCAATCGCGAATAAGCCGACGACATAAAAAAGAGGCTGATTGTAGGGCTTGTCGGCTTGCTCAACGGTGGTGGTTTTGCTCAATTGCTCGGCCACATAACCGACAGCCGCCACATAAATCACACCGGCTGTCACACTCATCAATGCTTCCGCCACCGCTGGCGTTGCGCTAATCGTGCGTAGCAGCCCGGTCAACGAATAGGCGACAAGACTGTCGAGCGGCTCTTTCCAGATATAAGGATCGCCCGCTAACGTGTGGGTGGCGAGCAGTTCTAACTTAAATTGACCGTCGCCATAAAGCGTGCATTCGCGTAGTAACCAGAAAAGCAGCGCGGCTACGGGTAGCCAAAGCCAACGTAACGACCGCGGTAGGCGCAGGCGCGCCCTGAGCGCGAAAGAGATTGTCCACAGGCGCGGCATACTAGCCCATAGACCAGCGCAGAACACACCTAAACCGAGTAAAAAGCGCAAGGTTGGCGGCACAAAAATCAGAAAGCTGAAGGCCCACAACGAATGCAGGCCGAGGGTCCAACCACCCGCCGTCGCCAATAAACCCGCGCCGATGATGCCACATAAAAGGCCATTTAGCTTATCAATTGACCATGCGGTCTGAAGTTTCACGAAGGCTGCTCGTTCCTCTTGGTATGTCTGGTAAAGTGGCTTGTTCCTCGCATGGGAACGGACGCAACCCTACCCTAACCCTCACTGCGATTAAGTTAAGAACAAGATGGTGTGCAGCGCACGGCGGATGGCATTGGGTGTACAGCGGTAACGGTAGACCGCCGTGCAATGCACTCAAACCTTACCTTAATGGCAGTGACCCTAACCCCCCCTAGTAAAGGGAGGGGACTGATTGGTGTGTAGACAAAGTGACTCGCTCTATCCGACCAACGGCGCCCTCCCTTTATTAGGGAAGGGCGGGGTGGGGTAAGCCCGCTCACTTCACATCAAGCTTACCCACCCTGACATAATCAGCCGGATCTATCGCTCCGTTCACACGCAAACGTGCGCCATTTTGTGGCGAATATAATCCGATCAGCACGGCATAGCTGCCCGGCTGCGCTTGAGCGCCAATCTCAAGGTTAGCCTGTTGCACAATCACATCACCAGGTTCCAAACCGCGCAACGCGGTTTCCCACCCATCATACTGGGCGATGCTTTGGGTTGGATCGCCAGCCACGACATGCACGAAAGCGGACAAAGGCGAACCGCGCGTGGGCGCAGGCATATCCATCAACTTGTTGCCGACCTGCCAATAAAGGGTGATTTGTATACTTTGTCCTGGCTGTACTGCTGTCGCTGGCCGCGTGTAGCCAAGCAGCGTAAACACATCGCTGTAATTCGCGCCCACGGCTCGATAACCTTGATGCGTTTACGCTGCTTGGCTCACTGGATAGATCGTCGTCGCTGGCGAGGTAAGCCATTTTATTTGCATTCTTTGTTGTGGCGGTTGACCCGCTGGCGGCGCACCAACTTGTTCTGGCGGTAAACGCATAACTGGCTCACCAAAAATAGTCATCCGTTTGACTGGCAGATTAGCAGGGTAGGTCACATGATATAGATAGATCGAATAGCCGGCGCGCGCCACGGGGCGTTGACTGCGAAAATAGGCGTATAAATTGACATTCTCGGGCTGGAATAAGCCCAGCCGCAATTCCGAAGCGCTGATCGCATACCAACCGGGTTCTGGTTGATAAGGATTATAGGCATTAAGCTCGATGCCGTCCACAAAGCGTAAATAGCTGGGCAAGGGCCGGTAGCGCACGCCATATTGTTCCGGTACAGCTTTGCCAAAATAAGCCAGATTGACCTCATTAAGTCCTAGCTCATCCATTTTCTGGCGCAGCGCGGGCAAGTCCTGACCCCAATCCAAGTTAGAATCAACGAGCAGATTACTCCAGTTATACCAATCGCCCGCGAGCTCGTTAAAAAATGCCTCTTGGTGCGGCCAGATGCGCAAGCTGTCCACCACCAACCAAAGCGCCAACCCACAGATAATCGTCGCCGGTAGCCAGCGACGAACTGTGCTTCCAACGCCATTGCTCACCACATTGATGTCTAGCTGAGAAAGTGACTCAACCCCGTGGCAGCTCCCTTCCTGCCTAGGGGAGGGCGGGGGTGGGGTAATCGTATACCCTGCCAACAGGATCATACACGGGATCGCCGGTAGAATGTGCCGATAACCGATGGTCAAAATGCCGGTTAACCCCAGGGCGAGAAAGAGCAGCGGCAATATCCATAAAACGCTGGTGCGCCGCCAGTGATGTTGACGCGTTACGCTGTACAACCCACCGAAAAAGAGCAACAGCAAGGGTAATGGCGTCTTCACCGCCAGCGCCACCGGGAAATAGTCCCACCAACCTTGATTAGACGCTTCGCCCCAGAAAAAATCGTAGCGGGCGCCTTGCAAGCCGACAATGCGAAAATAGGTGTTAATCAACTGTTGCCAGTAGAAGGGCGCTGGTAACGGCACAGGTAAACTTTTGTCTGGCAAAAAGCCAAAGGTGAAGTCATACACCACCCACAATACGCCACAGGCCACTGCGCCCATCGCCACCAAACCAACCCATCGCCGCCAAATGGGGTCACGCCTAGTCGCTAAGAGATCAGTGCTAGACGGAATTGGATAAAGGCAAGTAATTAAAAAGGCGCTGGGCCAGAAGAAGAGACCCGTGTATTTGGCGCTCATGGCTAGGCCAGCGCACAAACCGGTGAGGAGCAGATTGACCAGGGTGCGCACTTCTAACCAACACCAGAGTCGCCACAAGGCGAGCAGCAGAAAACAGGCTAAGCCCAAATCGGTCGTGACAACCCGCGCGTTGGATAATAAATTAGGGTCAAAGGTTGCCAGCAATAAGACCAACCAACTGGCGCGCATCCCAATCAGTTGACGGGCAAAGAAAAAGAGGCCGAGCAATAACAAGAGACCAGTTAGGATAATCGGCCGGCGCGCGGCGATAAGTAAGGCCGGCCCGTTGTCATTCGCTTCCCACAAGAAAACATCCGAGAAAAGAAAACGGTCGCCAGCCGCCCAGGCTGGGTTGTCCAGCGGTAGGTTCACTTTTTTACTCAGCAACGCCAGCCCACTCAGCATGCCCATCAAGGGCGGATGCGTGGTTGCGAGCCGCGGATCGCCGGTGCGCAAATAGCTATAACCTGCCGTTAAGTGGTATTGTTCATCGAACGCTGCTGATTTCATGGGTGACGCTAGTAAGTCCTGGGTGGCAAATAAACCCAATGCGGCCAGCAACAAACTCCATTCCCACCAATGTAACCAGCGGCACGCAGCAGTTGCCCGCACATCGATACCCACTTTATTCATAGGTGGCTAGTTTCTGAACAAGCGCTTTTTGCCTGCCGCCCACCCAGTTGCGCGCAAAAGCACGCAGCATGACGGAGAATATACAAATAATCGGCATAATAATCGTAGATGTAAGGCGGAGCATCTGGCTTTCTGTGGTATGCATGAGCTAGACTATAAACTTCGTCCGTTTAGGTTTGTTTTGTATACTTACTGGCAAACTATACATGGCCGCGTCTAAAATCCCAAACCTTATGACCGGTTCGTTGACAATTTTACTGATTGGCTCATTGGTGAAGACTGTACAGTGATTTACCCAATCACTGTACAGCATAAGAGGAGCCTTTATATAGACAAAACTAAGTCCTGAAAGGACCTGTACATGCGTATTGCCTTGATGACGGATGTCTACAAGCCCGTGACCAATGGCGTGGTAACCCATGTCGCGTTGCTCAAAAAGTGCTTAGAAAGCTGGGGAGAACAGGTTTGGATCTTTGTGCCGGGGCAAGGTGAATATGCGGATGAGCCCAATGTGATTCGGATTCCGGGCATCCCGATTGCCGACACCGGCTATCATCTGAGCATCTCGCTTGATCAACGCAGCCGCGACATGTTGCAGGTGATGGATATTATCCATGTGCATCACCCCTTTATCAGCGGTAGCTTTGGCCTGTTTGCCTCGAATCGTTATAATGTCCCGCTGGTGTTTACCAATCACACCCGCTACGATTTGTATGTCAAGCAATATTTGCCGTTGTTGCCGTCGTCGATCTCGGAAACCGCGCTGCAGGCCTATTTTCAACTGTTTAGCCAACGCTGCTCGGCTTTGATCGCGCCTAGCCGCAGCGTGGCGGAGGTGATCAAAGGGTGGGGCGTCCAGGGGCGGATCGAAATCATTCCCAACGGCATTGAATTGGAACGCTTTACCAATATTGCTGGCCAGATCACACGCCGCCAATTAGGCATCAACGAAAATGCCGTAGTTGCGATTTTTGTGGGCCGGATGAGTGGTGAAAAAAGCATTGACCGCCTGATCACGATGTATAATTTTGTCGCCTGCGAAGAAAGTGATAGTCATCTGTTATTGGTTGGCAGTGGTCCTGAATTGGAAGATTATCGCCGCATGGTGACTGCCTTTGGCCTGCAAAAACGCGTTACCTTTACGGGCAGCGTGCCCTATCATCTGCTGCCCGACTATCTGGCGCTCAGCGATTTTTTTGTCTCGGCCAGTGTCACGGAGGCCCATCCAATCAGCTTTATCGAGGCGGCCGCCACCGGGTTGCCAGCATTGGGCATTCGTTCGGTGGGGGTCAGCGACATTATCCAAAATGAGCAAACCGGCCTCATGGCAGAAGATAATGATTTGAGTTTTGGTCTGCGCTTTCTAAAGCTTGTCCGTGAAGTTGAATATCGCCACAAGCTTGGCGCGGGCGCCCGCAAGTTTAGCAAGCATCTATCGGCCCATGCCAACGCCCGCAAAATCTTACAACTCTACGAAGAATTAAAGGCAAGCTAGGGGCCGCCGCACAACAGGCCAATCCCTTGCCCGCTGCCTTGATTGCATAGGCTAGGTTGACGCTGATTAATTCAGATGAACTTGAATGAAAAGTACATTGTTCTACTGACATTTTTATATTATGATGAGTATAATGGTGTAATCAGTTATTTTAGAAATTTATTGCCTTTATAGGAGATCGACCCATGCGTCTTGCTCCACTCTTCCGAGTGTTGGGCACGCTGGTCTACGGCTTTATTGGATGGGAATTGGGCGTAGCACTGGCAAGAACCAATGAATTGAATACAGATTCTGTACGCTATATTGTACCGGCTACGTTGCTCTGTGCCGCGTTAGGCTATTTTTTGGCCCCATGGATTGTGATTGCGCCGGCGCGTGCGGCGCGCAATTCACTGCGCCAGGTGCCGATTGGCGAATTATTGGCCGGCACGCTGGGCTTGGCCGTTGGCGTTTTAATCGCTGCGCTGCTTACCTATCCACTTTCACGGCTGCCAGCGCCTTTTGGGAATATCCTGCCCTTAATCACCGTGATTATTTTAGGCTATCTGGGGGCAGCCGTATTAGTGTTGCGCCAGGCTGATATCTGGTCGCTGCTTCGTCCCAATCGGTCCGGTAAAGCAGCCGTCAATCTGGAGGAGAAACCAATCGCCAATCAGTCACCCCTCATCATGTTGCTCGATACAAGTGTGATTATTGATGGGCGGATTGCTGATATTGCCCAGACTGGTTTTCTCTTGGGCTCGATGGCAGTTCCGCGTTTTGTCTTGAATGAGTTACAATATATTGCCGATTCGCCGGATGCGCTGCGGCGTAATCGCGGTCGCCGTGGGCTAGAGATGCTGGATCGTTTGCAAAACAACGTGGATGTGAAAATCGACTTTATCGACATCGACCCCCAGGACGCCCAGCAAGTTGACGATAAACTGATCAGCTTGGCAATGCAATTGAATGCCGCCGTGATTACCAATGATTATAATTTGAACCGCGTGGCGCGTTTGCAGGGCGTCAAGATTTTAAATGTCAACGAACTGGCCAACGCCGTGAAATCAGTGTTGTTGCCCGGTGAAGAGATGCCTTTGAAGATTATCCAGGAAGGGAAGGAAGTGGGCCAAGGCGTCGGCTACCTGGAGGACGGCACGATGGTGGTTGTGGAAAACGGGCGGCGTTTCTTACATCAGGAAATCTTGGTGCAAGTGACCAAGGTATTACAAACCAATGCGGGGCGCTTGATCTTTGCTGTGCCAGAAGGCAGCTAAACTGATGTCAAATTGGAAGCGGCGATTTACCCCACCCGCGCCCCAAGGGCGGTAGCCTGCTAGGCGCGCTCCCCTAGTAAGGGAGGGGATTGTTCGCACCGTGGGCACACAGCGCCATCAGGGGTAGACGATGAGTCAGTTCCTCCCCAGCAGGGGGAGGCTAGGAGGGGTCTAAATCGCCGCTTGCCTAATTGACTTTGATATAATCGAGAACACAAATAAACTGTAAAAATAGACCATACAATCGTCACTCAATACGAATCAGACAGGATTGTCATCATGGCTTTACGCATCTATAGCACGCTGACGCGGCAAGATGAAGAATTTAAAACCCTGGAAGATGGCAAAGTGAGCATGTATGTGTGTGGACCTACGGTCTATGCCAATGCTCACATTGGTCACGCCATGGCCGCCATCGTCTTTGACATGGTGCGGCGCTACCTGATCTACAAGGGCTACGAAGTGCGCTACGCTACTAACTTCACCGATGTGGACGATAAGATCATTCGGCGCGCTAACGAAACTGGTCAAGATCCCATCGCGATGGCCAATCACTATTCCGAAGAATATTTGCGCCATTTACGCGAGCTGAATGTGATGCCCGCCGATATCTATCCCAAAGTCAGTGAAGAGATGGGCGAAATCATCCATGTGATTCAAGGCTTGGGGGAAGCCGGTTACGCCTACCCAATCGACGGTGATGTTTACTTCCGTGTGACGAAAGACGCCGACTATGGCAAATTGAGCCAACGCAAGCTCCATGAAGCGTTGAGCGGCACGCGCAAGGAAGAGGATCTGCGCAAGGAACACCCCGGCGATTTTGCCCTGTGGAAATCGGCTAAACCGGGCGAACCGGCCTGGGAGAGCCCGTGGGGTCCTGGTCGGCCTGGCTGGCATATTGAATGCTCCGCCATGTGTTTGCATCATTTGGGTGAGCAAATCGACATTCATGGCGGCGGCAATGATCTGATTTTCCCACATCATGAAAATGAGATCGCCCAAAGCGAAAGTTTGACCGGCAAACCATTCGCCGCCTACTGGATGCACAATGGTATGCTGCAACTGGCTGGCGAGAAGATGAGTAAGTCGCTTGGCAATTTAATTACGATTGATGATTTCTTAAAAGATCACAGCAGCGACGCCTTTCGCATGTTGATCTTTTCGGGTCACTATCGCAAACCGGTGGTCTTTAACCAAGAAACGCTCGAGTCGGCTGAGCGAGCGTTGACGCGTTTGCGGGGTGGTTTGCGGCCCGCCAAAGGCACTAAAAGCACCGGTGCGGAAGTGGACGCCCTGCGCGAAGCCACCGAAAAAGCGCGCGCTAGCTTTATCGAAGCAATGGATGCCGATTTCAACACCAGCACGGCGCAGGCTATTTTGTTTGAACTGGTCCGCGCAATCAATACGGCCCGCGAAGCCAACGTGACGGGGCCATTTTATGATGCCGCCCAGCGCACCCTGCGCGAACTAGGCGGCGTGCTCGGTTTGACCTTGGCAGAACCGGCCAGCGAAGTCGGGCACGATCTGGCGGCTAAACCCTTTATCGATCTGTTGATAGAAGTGCGTGGCGATATGCGTACGGCTAAACAGTGGGCCGCCGCCGATAAGATTCGCAACAAGCTCAAGGAATTGGGCGTTGCGATGGATGATACGGCAGAAGGCACAACATGGCGGTTTGAGGAATAAGCGCTGACCGTTGCCAGCATGCGAAAAATCGCCGGCTTTGAATGGCCGGTCAATTAGATCTTTGGGTATCCATTATGAGTGAATTAATTTACGGTCGTCGTGCGGTGCTCGAAACCTTGCGCGCCAATCGGCGGCGGCTTTTTCGGCTTTGGGTGGAAGGCGAAGCGGATCAGAAAACAACAGGGATTGTGTTGGATATCCTGACCGCAGCGGCAACGGCCAATCTACCGACGCGCACCATCAAGGGCGGCCTGTTTGATAAGTTGACGCGCGAGCACACCAATGCGCAAGGCGTAGCCCTGGAAGTGGGCGATTATCCCTACGTCGATCTGGAAGATTGTTTGCAACGGGCGCAGGCAATGGATGAACCACCGCTGATCCTGATCCTGGATCATTTGCAAGATCCCCAAAATTTGGGCACGCTGATCCGCACGGCCGAAGCGATGGGCGTGCACGGCGTGATCATTCCCGACCGTCGCTCGGCGGAGGTGACGCCCGCCGTGAGCAATGCGAGTTCTGGCGCGGTGGAGCATCTGTTGATCGTCCAGGTGAACAATATCAACCGCATGATCGAAGATCTGAAAGCCAAAAATATCTGGGTGGCTGGTCTCGACAGTGCGCCTGATGTGCCGCCGCTGCACAAAGCCAACTTGTCGGGCGCACTGGCCGTTGTGGTTGGCAGCGAAGGCGAAGGCCTGAGTCGTTTGACGCGTGAGAAATGTGATTTCCTGGTGCGTTTGCCCATGGTCGGTCGCGTGGAAAGCTTGAATGCCGCCGTAGCGGGCAGTATCGTGCTGTATGCTGCCCGCGAAGCTCGCTCGAAAATAGGGTAAAGCTTGAGGGCAAGCAAGGATTGAAATCCCTGCCTGGTATAGAAAGTGCGTTGGCGCTGTCAGGAACCCCTTGGGTGCGTTGCACGAAAAAACGCATTGGTGGCTTAACACGTTTCAACGTGTTTTGTGTAGCAGGCGGTGAATGAATTCACCGCGCTGGCTGCGTAACGTGAGTCAATCGCTCAGAATACCCATGGACATCACGCTGCTTGATCCGCAATCACCCGCCTGGATCGCCGACCTGGATCGCCTCTATGCGCAACTAGGCGGCGCCGCCAATGTGTTGCTCTTTCCCTATCATTTTCTCCAAGTGACGTTCCCCCGCATTGGTGGGCAGATTGCCGTTGGCCTGGAACAAGGCGTCCAGACCATTGTTGGTTTTCTTTTTCCACGCGCCTTCGACCAGCAACCAACCTACACTCTACGCTATCATGCGCTCACCGACCTCACGCCGGCTGCGCGGCAGGCGTCCGCTATAGAATTGGCGACGAAATTGTCAGCTCGCTTAGGTTGTCCGCCGTTAGACCCGTACGATCCTGAACTCGTGCATCACTTTGCGCCAACGTATCAGTTAATCAACCGCATGGACATTGGGCGGCCCAATGCAGGGGAGGCGACGCAAATTCGGCATTTGCAGCAACAAATTTGGGGCAGCGCGCCGGAATTTCTCTATCCGTCCGACATCCACAGCCTTGATTTCGGGCTGGGTACGTCGCTGGTGGCGCGCGTTGACAAGCAATTGGTGGCCTTTTTATTTGGTTTTTACAAATTTGGTGGTACCCCTTTGCCAGCCGCTTGGGGAGAGTCTCTGGGCGCTCATTTGCGTTTGGAATCGCAGGCGATGGGCGTATCGCCGGAATTTCGCGGCTTGCGGCTCGGTTATCTGTTGAAAAAAGTTCAGGCTGAACAGGCTTTGCGCGCTGGCATTCAAATCATCAACTGGACCGTTGATCCGCTTCAATACCCGAACGCCGCCTTAAATTTTGGCATGCTCGGCGCGTTGGCGTTCGACTTTACACCTGATTATTACCCATTTCGCAACGAATTGAATCGCGTGCCGGCCTCACGCTTTAGTCTGACTTGGCTTGCTGGCAGCATGCGCGTGCGCGATCGCCTGGCTAACAGCGCACGCGCCACTGTGCTTGACCTCCAACACCAAACGTCCATCCCGCGCGTCAATGATAGCTGGCTGCGCATCCATGCAACGATTGACGCCCCTTTGATTGCGATTGAAATTCCTGCCCAATGGACCGTGCTGCAACAAGAAAATCTACAGCTAGCGCGCCAATGGCGTGCTGCAACTGACGCCATTTTTCAACGTTATATTGGTCACAACCCTGGTCAATATGTAGTGACCGGCGTTGGCGTCGATGCTGAACGCCGTTTCCTCATCGCGGAACAGGCAAGTGATGCTTTGTGGGAACACCTGCTGTAAACCTAGCTAAAGTAAGTGGAGATGATTGCCATGATCAAGGATGATTGGCGGCGACTTAAATTAAACGGCTGTGCTCGGCCTGCGCTCCGCGTACGGCTACTCGTCCTGCTTTTGTTGCTGACATATACGGCAACTAGTTGCGCCACTCTCGCCCCAACGACCACCCTGGTGCCTGCCCCGGCGTTGAATTATAAAAACCCCGTTTTTGCCGAAGATTTCCCCGATCCGTTCATTTTGCCGGTTGGCAATGGCTATTATGGCTATGCCACCAACGCCGGTTCGATGAACATTCAGGTGATCCATTCGCTTGATTTGGTGCATTGGGAACGGGTGGGGCAAGCTGGCGATGCATTGCCCCAGTTGCCCAAGTGGGCGGCGAGTGATCAATCTTTGACCTGGGCGCCGAGCGTTTGGCAACAGGGCAACCAATTTATTCTCTACTATGTGGCACGTTACACCGCCATTGGCCGCCAGTGCATCAGCTATGCCGTGAGTGACAAACCGGATGGGCCATTTGTCGATGCCAGCACGCAACCGTTCATTTGCCAAACTGACCAAGGCGGCTCGATTGACCCTAATGTGTTTGTTGATCAAGACGGCACACCCTATCTACTCTGGAAAAGTGACGGTAACTGTTGCAATCTGCCGATTTGGCTTTACAGCCAACCACTGAGCAAAGATGGCCGCCAGTTGATCGGGAAACCGCAGCCGTTGATCACCCGCGACCTGCTGTGGGAAGTGCCGTTGGTGGAAAATCCCAGCTTAGTTTTGAACAGCGGCAAATATTATCTGATCTATTCGGCCAACTGGTGGGAAAGCGCTGATTATGCGATTGGCTATGCCGTCTGCGATACGCCCAGCGGACCCTGTCGTAAGGTGCAGAAGCTGCCACTCGTCACGTCAATTGGCGCTACGGTGGGCCCTGGCGGCGCATCATTTTTTACCACAAAAACGAACGAACTTTGGATCGCCTATCACGCCTGGATGGCGCCCGACGTGGGCTACGCCGCCAATGGTCAACGGCGACTCTACCTGGGGCGCGTCACTTTTGCGAATGATAAACCAGTGATTGCACGGCCAGAAGCGGCACAAAAATAGCTGGCTGCCTTTACAGTTTAAGCGTAGCATTGAATAGACATGATTCGGAATAAATAACCACAGGGGAATCAGGCTTCGACGCTTCGAGGTGAGCCTCAGCCGAACCGTGAGCGACTCGACTGAGCGCTCACGCCGAAGTCGCGTCGAACGTCTCAGCCGAACGGTAGACAAGTACACAGGGATCCACAATCTGTCTACCTATGTACTTGTCTACCTAGCGCCTATCCGCCGTTATTCCAAATAATCTTTAATGATGTGTATAATAACGACGCACACTATCGTGCCTGTTATACACAAAGCGTAAAGAAAGATTGGAGCTAAATAATATGAGTCTTCGGCAACGCCTATTTTTAGATGGGACATGGCTTTTTCAACTCGATCCGGCGGATCACACTAAGCCCGAGCATGTGCTCAGTAGCGAGGATTGGCGAGAAGCGCAAGTGCCGCTGCCCTGGCAGGCACAGTTTGATGATTTGCGCCTCGCCAGCGGCACCGCTTGGTATCGGCGCACTTTTACGCTCGATGAAACACCGGCGGGCGCAGCCATTCTGCACTTTGGCGCGGTGGATTACTACGCCACCGTCTGGCTCAACGGCCAGAAAATCGGCGAACACGAAGGTGGCTATCTGCCTTTTGAGTTTGTGGTTGAAACCCACTTGCATCAGGGCGAAAACGAATTAATCGTGCGCGTGGTCGATGCAACTGATGACGAACGTCGTTTTGCTGATTTTCCGTTCGGCGAAGTTCCGCATGGTAAACAGAGTTGGTATGGACCGATTGGCGGCATCTGGCAGAGTGTCTGGCTTGAACTGCGCCCGCCCGTACATCTGCAAAATTTGCAGTTGACGCCCCGGCCCGCTACCGGCCGTTTGGAGATTAGCGCGCGCTTGCATGGTGCCTTACCCGCTAATACGCAAATCCAGGCCCAGGTGACAGGACCGGATGGTCAAGAAGTCGCCCGCACAGAATTGGATGCCAACGGTCAGGGCCAGGCACAACTTGACGCGGCAACGTTGGCGCTCTGGAGCCCCGATTCGCCGACCCTTTACACGGTGACGACAAAGCTTGTAACTGATGGTCAAATTGTGGACGAACTCAGCGCCAGTTGTGGCTTCCGCACGGTGGAACAGCACGATGGCCGCATCTATCTCAATGGCCAGCCGATTTACTTGCGCGGGGTGCTTGACCAAGCCTATTATCCGAAAACGATCTATACGCCGCCCAGCGTCGAATTTTTGGAAGATCAGGTGCACAAAGCCAAAGCATTAGGGTTGAACTGTCTGCGCTGCCATATCAAAATTGAAGACCCGCGTTATTACGAAGTGGCCGACCGGCTGGGCATTTTAATTTGGACCGAGATCCCCAACTGGGCGCGCCTGACGCCCAAAGCCGCAGCGCGCATTAAAGCGACCTTCCGCAGCATGGTCGACCGCGACTGGAATCACCCTTCGATCTTGATCTGGTCACTGGTCAACGAAGACTGGGGCACCGACCTCACGCGCAACCCCGAACATCGCCAATGGTTGGCCGATTTTTACGAGGAAGCCCGGCTGATTGACCCCACGCGTTTGATCGTGGATAACTCTGCCTGTCGGGCGAATTTCCATGTGGCTGGCGATCTCGAAGATTATCACGAATACCGCTCGATTCCCGACCATGCAGAAGAATGGGACGCCTGGGTGGCCGATTTTGCCAGCCGTACGGATTGGGTGTGGGCGGCTGATTATGCCAAAAATCGGCGCGCTGACTTGCCTTTGCTGGTCAGCGAATTTGGCAACTGGGGCCTGCCCGATCCAGCCAAAATCCAGGAAGATGGCAAAGCTCCCTGGTGGTTTGAGACCGGCCATGAATGGGGTGACGGCATTGTCTATCCGCACGCCATGCGCGAACGCTTTGATTTCTGGCGGTTGGGCGATGTTTTCGGCAGCTTCGAGCAATTCATCCAGATCAGCCAAGAACATATGGCGCACAGTCTGGCCTACGAAATCGCCACGATGCGCCTGCATCCTAGCATCGCGGGCTATGTGATCACCGAATTTACCGACGTGCACTGGGAATGCAATGGTTTGTTGACCATGCAGCGCGAGGTCAAACAGGGCTTGGACACGATTTTTACGCCGCTCAATCAGGACAATGTCGTGGTGGCGCGCCCTCAGCGGTGGAGCGCTCTGCCGGGGGCTAGCGTGCTGGTGGCGTTGCGCGCCTTTGGGGTAGACGGTCCAGGGCATCAGGGTAAAATTCACTGGCAAGCTGGCGCAGCCAAAGGCGAAGTGTCCGCACCCGGCGCGGTGGTCGACATCCCGTTGCATAGCGAAGGCAGCGTGCCTTTGCAGGTGCGTTGGTTAGCCGATAATGACAGCGTCCTGGCTAGCAGCCAAATTGAGTTGGTTGTCGTCACACCAATTATTACGCAACAGAAATTGTTGGTGTTGAATGATACAGCGCTAGCCACGGTGCTCACGCAGTTGGGCTATGCCGTGGTGACGGATGCCACAGACTCTGATGCTATCATCGTCGCGCACTATTACACCCAGGATTTACAGGATGCCATCCAAAGCGGTGCACGCCTGCTGCTCCTGGCTGGTACAGATTTCAATCTAGCAGAAACAAAAGCCCGGCTGCCAGTTGGCTCTGTTGTGCCGCGCGCCGGCACAATCTGGCAGGGCGACTGGGCGACCTCGTTTAGTTGGCTGAAAAAGCAAGGACCGTTTGCCCACCTACCTGGTGGCCCGCTGCTCGAGATGGAATATGCCGAAATTATGCCCGACGCCGTGATCGCCGGCGTGCCGGCTTGGATTGCGCGCGAGCACAGTTGGGCCGGGCTGGCCCTGGGCTGGATTCACAAACCGGTATCACTGTTGACCAAGGTGAACGCTGGTCGTGGCTCGATGGTGCTGACCACCTTCCATTTGACGGCAGAGACGTTGGTCAATCATGTGGTTGCGCAAGCCTTGTTGGCGGGGTTGGTGGTGCTGGCTGATGCGGAAGCCAGTTGAGGATTAGGCTAGCATAGCGGGTGTAGATCAGGTTGGGGCAGGTAGCATGCAGCGCACGGGTCATCATGTGCGTGGATAACCCAACGCGGCCTGACCAGGGCAATGCACGCAGGTGGTCGCGCCCCCAACCTGAGCTGCACCCTAGCATAGATAGTCGCTTGACAGATTGGGAATATGGAACTAAAATAGCGAAAACAACGCCGTGTTGGCATTCGATATTGGAGCAATTAACGATGAATATGCCACAAATAGAACCTGTTACCAATCTGTCAAGAGACTACAAGACAATTTTTGATAAATTGAAAAAAGGACCGGTTTTTCTAGCGCAGCGTTCGCGACCGGCGGCTGTCCTGCTCTCGGTGAGCGATTATGAAGAGATGCTGAAACGCCTGGAAGATCTGGAAGATTTGGCGGAAATTTATAAAGGAAAATGGCTGCTTGCTACCGGCCAGGAGACTATGACTCGTCTAACGGAAGATGAGATCGCAGCCTGGGCGGGGGATAAGGATGTTGTATTGGCTTGAGCTTCCTTCGCATGTACGCCGTCAAATCGACAATTTACCCAATCATGTCAGGCCAAGAATCCAGAAGCTGATTGTTTCTTTACGCGATAATCCCAGACCCAAAGCGGCCCTGGCGCTTGAGGGTGAATTAAGTGGCTATTATCGCATCAAGGTTGAACTCTATCGAATTATTTACACGATTCACGAAGAACTTATCACGATAGAAATTATAAGAGTAGCCAAGCGC
Organism: Caldilineales bacterium; assembly: GCA_038225095.1. Classification (GTDB taxonomy): domain Bacteria; phylum Chloroflexota; class Anaerolineae; order Caldilineales; family Caldilineaceae; genus JAPLGZ01. The sequence goes on along the minus strand of JBBREZ010000009.1, from coordinate 7,761 downwards.
GATAATAAAACGTACGAAAATTTAAGATAAGCGCCCATGCTTTTTTAGGATATAAGCCTAATCTGTACGTTCCCCTCGTTCCTTATCACCTGCTTTACACGCCGATGTCAGCCAGTATGAAAAAGCATAATCTGTGGAGACAATAATTTGAATGGAGAAAAGATGAAATTCGATACTAGAATCGCGGTCGTAATTCGCGAGGATTTGCTAATCTGGCAAAAATTGAATGTGACGGCGTTTACGATTAGTGGAATTGCGAGCCTGCCCGATGTGTTGGGCGAGCATTATGTGGATGGCTCCGACCATAGTTATCTGCCGATGATCAAGCAGCCGATCACGATCTTTAGCGCCAACCACGAACAAATTCGCGCAGTGTACGAACAGGCGCTGAACAGCGAAGTCCAATTGAGCATTTATACCGAAGAATTATTCTCCACCCCAGATGATGATGCGAATCGCGCGGCGGTGCGCGCCGTCAACAGCGAAGCGCTAAAACTGGTCGGCATGGCGCTGCGCGGCCGAAAGAAGGTGATGGACAAGCTGCTAAAAGGGTTGAGCTTACATCCATAAAGTTTTCGGCTGACAGAGGAGCCATTCCGATGAGTAACCAACGAGCGACGCTAGCCGCCTATAACAACGCTGCGTGGTGTGACCTCGTCTGCAGAGCGCACGGTCAGCCCGGCGAGTTCACGCCAGAACTGTGGATCAATCGCCAGGTGACGCCACCTTATTATCCAAACGCAGTCACCTTGAGCGGGGCAGATGGGCAGGCGGCTCAGATGGCGCAACTCGCCGAACTCGCCCGTGCCGGCGTCCTAGAAGAATGGGCAGTCAAGGATAGTTTCTGCACGCTGGAACTGACTGGGCTTGGCTTTCGCCTATTATTTGAAGCTGAGTGGATCTACCGCTCTGCTGCTTTGCCGAAGCCGGACTTTGCCATTGCCGATGTCCAGTGGCGCCCGATCAACCAGCCGTCTGATCTCATCGCGTGGGAGGCAGCCTGGGCGGGCGAATCGGCCAACCAACGTGCTGACCAACAATGCATCTTTGCCCCTTCTCTACTCCAGAATCGTGATGTTGCGATCATTGCCGCTTATCAGGGGCAACGGATTGTTGCGGGCGCCATTGCCAATCGCACCCACGATGTTGTCGGTCTGTCGAATGTCTTTGCCCCCGAACAGAATGCTCAACAATTCTGGGCTGGCTGTGTCAATGCGGTGATGGATGCTTTTCCAGGCCTACCGCTGGTTGGTTATGAGCGGGATGAGGAACTCGCCATGGCTCAGTCGCTTGGTTTTGAAACAGTGGGGTCGTTACGAATCTGGGCGAAGTGATATGCTCGTTGCGTAATTTCTGCCGTAAAAAGAGAGCCAAGCAATGCGCTTGGCTCTCTTTTTATTATTCAGTTATAGAAACTGTTACTTCACGGTCACCTGCACCACGTCACCGGTCGTGCGGTCGATCACGACTGTAGCGGTCTGGCTGTCAGTAGTCAATTCGACCACCCAGACATTCTTACCACCCTGGGTGTCGGGTGTAGCCGATCTTTGCGTAATCGTGCCGTTCAATGTATCTTTGGTGGCGTCGATTGCAATCTGAATCGCCCGGCGAGCGCTAACCGCCCCGTTCGATTGGTCGGTTTGCTGGGTTTGCGTTGTCTGGCTGGGGCGGGAGCCAAGCGTTACGTCCACTTTCATCTCTTTGCCATCGCGCAGAACGGTCAACGTTGCCTTTCGGCCTGGTTCGGCTTTGGTCACCAGATAGCTGACAATGTCTTCAAAGCGATGGACTGGCGTATCATTGATGGCGGTGACAATATCGCCACCCGCTTGCAAGTCGCTGCTGCCGCTGGTGCTCACGGCCTGGCTGCCGCCATGAATCCCTGCTTTGTCGGACGGGCCACCGGCGACCACGCTACCCACATAGACGCCCAACTTATTGTCTGTGAGTTTTAATTGGGTAGCCAGATCGGGGCCGATTGTGATCCCGCTCAGACCAAGATAGGCATAGTCGAACTTGCCATTGGCGATCAAAGAGGGCACAACGCGGCGGATGATGGAAACCGGAATTGTGAAGCCAACGCCCGAATTGCTGCGCACCGGCGATTCGATGGCAAAGTTGATGCCGACCACTTCACCGGCCATATTGAGCAGCGGACCACCGGAGTTGCCGGGGTTGATCGCCGCATCGGTCTGGATCACATCGGGCAACGTATAGCTGCCACCACTGACCTGGCTCGCCTCGCCCACCGGCATGCTGCGGCCCAGTGCGCTGATAATGCCTGTGGTCATTGTGCCTTCCAGGCCAAACGGGTTGCCAATCGCAACGACCGTGTAGCCGGTTTTCAAGGTGTCTGGCTGGGCAAGTGGCAGCGGCTTCCAGGTGAAGTCTGCGGGGGGCGTCACCTTGATCACGGCCAGATCGGCTTGTGGATCGGTGGCGACCACTTCGGCTTTGGCCCATTCACCATTGTTAAAAATGACGGTGACGGTTTCGGCGCCCTCTACGACATGGTTGTTGGTCACAATATGACCATCCGTGTCATAGATAAAACCGGAACCCTCGGCCTGTTGTAGCGGAGCATCACTCTGCGGCAAGTTGAAGCCAGGGATATTCGCTCCACTAGCACTAGCATGCAAAGATACCTGGATATTGACCACCGATGGTGCAACTGCGGCATAAAGGGTGGAGAGTGCTTCCTGATTGCTCAGCATCGCCGCATTCACTGGTATCGTGCTAGCCGTGCTGGGTGTTTGGTACAGCGCTGTTGCGCGCCCGGCCAGTGCACTGACCGAATCGCTATTCCACAAGAGCGGAACATAAAATGCACCCAAAATTAGGGTCAACGCCAGCGCTGCGCTGATCAAGATTTTTGGTGTTACTTTCTGCTTCGGTCGATTGGCCTTCGCTTCAGTGACCAATCGAAAGTTTGACATTGGGTCTGACATATAACCTCCATCACGAATTTGTGTTCATTGAAATTATTCAGCTTTCAGCGGTTGCATAACAATCCTTGATCAATGCTTGTGCACCGCGCATTGATAATCATCTCATGTTGCAGCCTCATCATGCTGTATAATCCTATGATAAGCTGGATGACTTAATCCAATCTGAGTGATAGATGAAAAAAAGGTGAGGAATGGTGCGACGTGAATTCAATGCGTCATCAGGTAAGCAGCAGAGATTAGGTGATTAAGAGATTGCGCGATTAAGTACGATCAATCGCGCAATCTCTTAATCACCCTGAGTATTGACTAGCCGATTGAATTTGCGTCTCATGTCTACCCCCCACTGCTCGGCGTGGGCGCCACCGTTGGCGCTGGCGCAGTCGTCGTGGTTGTCGTGGTGGTTGACGCACCGGTCAGCTTCATCAATTGCTCCAGCGTGGTGCGTAAGGCATCGGTTTCCCGGCCATAGCCCGTCCAATCGCCGTTGCGTAAATTTTTCTGGGCCTGCGTATAATGGTGATTGGCGCTTGTAATCAAGCTAGCCACCGAGATATTACCCGTTGCCGTCGTTTCTGTGGATGACGCCCCCTGCGTTGCGCCATTCGGATTGTTGACTGGCCCCGCACCGCCCGGCCCCGCTAATTCGGCCAGTTCCGCGTTGGTCAACACATTGTTCCCAAATAACCCAGCCAGCGCCAATCCCAAATTGTCACCCATAACCACGCGATCGGCCGTGGCGAGGATCACGCGCTTTAACTGAGGGATCTTGCCATTGGAGGCTTGGAGATAGAGTGGCTCCACATAGAGCAAACTGCCGCCAATCGGAATCACGAGTAGGTTGCCGCGCACCACGCCGCTGCCCTGTTGGTTCCATAAAGTAAGCTGCTGGCTGATCGCGGGGTCCTGATCGATGCGCGCTTCAATTTGCTTGGGACCATAAATCAGCGAATCTTTGCCAAATTCATAGACCAATTTCTGGCCATATTTGCCTGGATCATTTTGTACAGCCAACCAGGCGATCATGTTTTCTCGATTAGCCGGTGTGAAGGGCAAAATCTGTACAAAGCTAAGGCTTTTGCTGTCTGGCAATTCCATCAACACATAATAGGGTTCGATGGGTTGCGGCTGACTGTCGTGGATCTCTTCCGGCCATGCCCAGACATCCTCTTTGTTATAGAACTCATTGGCATCGGTCATATGATAGATGCGATAGACATTGGCTTGCACCGAAAAGAGACCTTCCGGATAGCGAATGTGCGCCTTTAACCCAGCGGGCATGGCGCTGAAGGACGTGAACAGGGCTGGAAAGATGCGCATATAGGCTGCGATAATGGGCTCTTGTTCATCCACGACATAAAACTTCATCGTGCCATCATAGGCGTTGGTGACAATTTTTACCGAGTTGCGGATGTAATTGATCGATTGCGTTGGCCCCGTTTGACCGATGGCCGAATTCGCCGGCTCGCTATAGGGAAAGCGATCACTGACGGTGTAGGCATCTTGAATCCAATAAATGCGGCCATCATCACCAATCACAACATAAGGGTCGTTGTCGAATTGTAAGAAAGGCGCCACTTCGCGCACCCGTTCGGTAATCTCGCGCCGCCAGAGCAAGCGGCTCTCGGCGCCGATATCGCGATTGAGCAGCAAGTTGATATCGGCGAAATTGAGGGCAAACAACAAGCGCGCCCCGAAAGACATTGGAATGCCTTGGGTCGCCGTAAACTGCGACGTGGCTTTGTCTTGGCCGCGTGGATAGTCAAACTCTGGCTGGCCGGTGCGCACCACCACATAATCATTGGTCAGTTCACCAAAATAGATTTGCGGCTGCGTCACCGTAATCACGCCTTGCACCGGTAAGTCTTTGAGCAGAAATTCAGGCAACCCATCGCCCGTCACCTTCGCGACTGGCGACGCCGCCACCCCATACCCGTGCGTATAGACCAGTTTGCGGTTGATCCAAGTTTGCGCATCGGCGTTGAGCCGCTCGGGCACCAGTTCACGCGCGGCTAGCATCATTTGTTGGACTTTACCATTGATCGTGTAGCGGTCAATATCAATATTGTTGAATTCATAATACTGGGTGAGCGCCTGCACTTGACTGTAGGTCTGGAGCAACGGGCGATAGTCCCACAAACGAATATTGCGCACAGTATCCGGTTGGGTTAAAAGTGCCTCTGTTGTAAGCGGGCGCGTGGCGTCGTAACTGTGCGGCTCAATTTTGTCCAACTCAAAGGCCGCCCGCGTAAACTTAATATTATTAGCAATATAGGGCAACTCCAGGGTCAATTCATTCGGGCTGACTTGGAAGCGCTGGATCAAACTGGGATAAATACTGCCAGCCACCACGGCCAAAACGACCCATACCACCAGCACAACTGCAATCACACGCCAGGTGCGGCGCAGAAAGACGGTGACTACCAACAGTGCAGCCGTGATCAACGTGATAATGCTCAGAAGATTGTAGGCGGGCAATTGGGCGTGGACATCGGTATAACTGGGGCCTAATACGACGCCGCGCTCGCTGTAGGCCAGTTGGTAGGCGTCTAGCCGGTATTGCCAGGCGACCAGCCCCAAGATTAACGCGCCCAAAATGCTCAAATGCGCCAGCACCGCGGTGCGCACGTTCCAGCCACGCAAGCCAACACCCGTCGTCACCGCGCTGGCGACTAGTGTGAACACGCCCAGCACCATCAGCCAAGCGCGTATGCCTTGCCAGATCGGCAGCGTAAACATGAAAAAGCTGACATCGCGGTTGAAAATTGGCACCGTTAGATGGAACGTGCCCTGATTAAAGTAAACCAGAAAATCTTCCCAGGTGCTCGAGGCGGCAAAGCCCATCAAGACAGCCAACAATGCCCCAGCGAGCAAAATCACGGATGTGACGCGCAGCCCAAAAGCGTTGGCAATCTGTTCCAGTGCGGTGTCCACCAACCCATAAGGCTCCAAACGGTGCGCCAGCCAGACATTAAAAGCGAGAAAGAGCCAGCAGATCAGCGCGCCTGCCATAAATAGCCCAAGTGACGCCTTAATGCGCGTAAAGAAGACCGTCGCCAATCCCAGGCTATCATACCAATACCAGTCGGTGTAAAACGTCAGCCAACGGTTGAAAAAGATCAGGATCAGCAGGGGGATCAGCAGCCAAAGCCAGCGCCGTGGATTGCCCATCGTCACCGGTTGGCGTGGTTCAATAGGGGGACGATCGCCACCCTCCCGCTGTAAATTTTCTTCCAGCGAACGAATCAAATCCGCAAACGGATCGTTGTTACGCATATAAATTCCTTTGTCAATGGGAACGGTCGATAGGCAACGTCAATGGAGGCAATGCTTCCCACGCATCTACTCTCCTACGCTTTGTCGCTCATTCTAACAGAATAGCCCCTGCTTCACCAGTACCCTTGCTCCCGATTATAGCGCCGATTAGCAGATCGTGTGGGTATAGGGAGAAAAATAGAAACGGGGTGAAGAATTTCTTCACCCCGTTTCTATTGACTGATGGAGCCAACGTAGCAACCACTCATTGCTTACTGATGATCCCTAGATAGCTATCCCACTAGCATCGGTATCACTTTTGACAATGACCGTAGCCAGTTGATGCGCCGTTGCAACAATCGGTTAAATACTGCCCTTGCTGCTTGACCTGACCCATAAATGGTTAACGCACAATCCCATTATAGCCGCTCAGGGAAGCGGTCTGGTCCTCCCGCATGATCGCCACGATATTGCCGGTGGCCGACAAAACAATCGAACCGTCCCACGGATCGGGTAAGGTGTCATTGGTCGGCAAGAAGCCGGTCGTGGCCGCAGAGCTTAAGGCGAACGTGCGCGTCCAGGTCAGGCTGCCGTCGGCTTTGTAATAGCGCGCCGTGACATTGAGGGCGACGCCGCTCACGTTGCGCAGCGTATAACCGGTGGTCGGCCCGCTGCTGTTGCGGCTTGCCCGCGGCAGATAGACCGTGGTGCCGCCCAAACCACTCGCACTGAAATCATAGCCATCAGCGCTAACTTTGGCATTGTTCACCGTGACCGCCAGCGGCACGGCGCCGGTGCTCTGGATTTTGATCGAGCCGGTCCAGCCATCCGCCACGGGCGCCGCCGCCATGTTAACGCCCATGGCGCGTTGGGTAGCGAGATTGGTGAAAGTCTGCGCCACACACTGCGCCGGATCGTTGGGATTGGTGACGGCGCGAATACAGTACGTCAACGTCACATCCCTGTTGATACTGCCACTCAAATTCTGAATGACCAGCCCCGTATTGAGGTTGACATAATTCTTGTAGGCGGCCGGCACATAGAGCAGCCAGCGCCCACCGCTGCTTGCCTTGTAGGAGCGCGCCCCATTGCCATTGCTGGTCTCGTCGATCTTAGCGACTAGCGGCGCCGACGGATTGGAACTGATTGCATAAACTTGTGTTCCCGTTCCATAAGGGAAGTCGATACCTTTATGAGAAACCGGTGTTCCACCATTTATGGTTGTACTTTCACCCTACAAATAGGTCTGATTGATTTTACCGCCTGTATCATGTCCAGGACGCTGAACCTCATAGGCAGCATTCACATAACTAGTCACCCAAAGAGCAAACACAGGGATAATCAAACCTGCTACCATCAATTTTTTTCGGTAGCCTTGAACTGATTTGCTTAACATTTTATTTGTCTCCACAAGTATTACCAATACCTTCGCCAAAACCTTACGAACAGTCAAAAACACGAATTCGATAAATATTCTGACCCACATTGCCAAGAAATTTGGCCTAAAATAGGGCAAAAATTATTAAAACAGACCATATTTGGCCGTTGTTACTCCACAAAA
>JBBREZ010000008.1:0-36961 GCA_038225095.1 Caldilineales bacterium | reverse complement strand
CAAAGGGGGGGCGCAAGAGGAAGCCGAAGTGAGCCGTTTTGAGAAAAATGCGCGCGCCGTGCGTGATGCCTTCGTCAGTCAAGGGCGCATTGAGGCTCGTTTCCTGCCTCTATTGTTATACGGGATGGCGGAAGGGTTGGCCTTTGCCCATGCACTCTGGCTTTATCAACGAGGCGCACTTTCGGTTGGTGATGTGGTCGGCTACACCCAATTGATCGGCTTGCTCGGCTTTCCTGTTTTTGTTTCACTTTTTGCCTATTCGCAAGCGGCCTCCGGTGTTTCAAGCGCCCAGCGGATTCTTGAATTGATTCGCAGCGAGACTGCTTTAGATCAAAACACCACCGGTTATACAGGCCCAATGCGTGGCGCCATTCAGTTTGATAATGCAACGTTCGCTTATGGTCAAATTGACGAAGGAAATTCTGAGGGGGGCATAGGGCAGAACTTGGCCTTAACCAGTGTCAGTTTTACGATTGAAGCCGGGCAAACTTTGGCGGTCGTGGGGCAGACTGGATCAGGCAAAAGCACAATTGGCAAGCTGATCAACCGGATCTATGATGTGAATGACGGCCGTGTGTTGGTCGATGGCGTAGACGTACGCCATTGGAGTTTGGCAGCCTTGCGCCAACAGATTTCGATTATCGAGCAGGATATATTCCTGTTTAGCCGCTCGATTGCCGATAATATCGCGTTTGGCAAACCAGATGCGACGCTGGCAGAAATTGAAGCGGCGGCTCAATCGGCGCAAGCGCATGATTTTATCATGAATTTCCCGGCGGGTTATCAAACCGTTGTGGGTGAGCGTGGAATGATGCTTTCCGGCGGGCAACGCCAGCGATTGGCCCTGGCGCGGGCCTTCTTGACGAACCCGGCGATTTTGATCCTGGATGATTCAACCAGCGCGATTGATAGCGCCACTGAAGACCAGATTCAGCGCGCAATTGAGGCCGCAACGCAAAACCGTACCACCATTTTGATCACGCATCGGCTGTCGCAAATTCGTTGGGCCGACAAAATTGTTGTATTGCGGCGGGGAAAGGTGGTTGCGGTTGGCACGCATGAGGAATTGTTAGCGCAGTCACAGCCTTACCGCGATATTTTTGCGCGTTTTTAGCGCCGGTGCGCCAGATCGATCTGCTGGCGCAATTCGCGGCGCGCCGCTTCTAAATTTTCTTTCACCTGAAAAAAGGCGGCTTCGGTAAAGTCTAACTTGTTTTCGGCCAATAATTTGTCCAGTATATCCACCACACGCAGCAATTTCCCTTCGATCATCTCTGTGGTCGTGCCATAAAAACGCTCTGGCACAAAATAGAACAGGATCAACAAGAAGGAGTAGCTGTAGAGGAAGGACGTGGCCCAGGTGCGCGTCGTGCGTTCGCTCAGCGTCACAAAAACAATCAACCCTAGCACCAGGCTGATCACTAACAATTGCCACCGGGCAATCGGGCGCGCCGGTTTTAGGGTGTGCAGGGGTGCTTTCAATAGATCGTATAGCTTTATTTGGGCCAACCAACGGTTAAATTCATGACACTGTTTGAGATCGACCCTGGCTTGATCGTAATGGGCAAGTTCGAGGGCGTAGACACGACAGCGTTCCGCCAATTGGTAAAATTCGCGGCGGGTCAATGATCTAGCACTAGCAGAAGGCAGGCCAGATTGAACAATATTGGGAGGCTGAGAATTTCTCTGAAGCAACGGCAAGTGTGTTCAACTTATAATAATCGGTCGCTAATCAAGGCAAAACTAAACAGTAAGCCAGTCCAAATCATGGCATTGACCGTCGTACTATACAATAAGACCCGATCTTCAAGCGTGACCTGCGTGCGCCGTACGTGAGAAAACGCGCTTAGGGCGATGGGCAACGCAGCTAAGGTCACCAACGCGCTCAAGGGTAAATGCGATAGACTGACGATGCCAAGAATGGCTATATAGACGATCAGTACGACCATCGCGCTGATGTCTAGCGCGCGCACTGTACCAATGCTCACGACCAACGTCCGCTTGTGCATCAACCAATCCCGATATTCATGCACAAGATTGTAATTAAAAAAAACCAAAGTCGAAAGCAGGCCAAGCGGTACACTTACCCAAACTGGCAGCCACGAGAGGGTTTGGCCTTGGCTATAATAACTCCCTACGATGGGCAACAAGCCATAGCCAATCAAGACGCCAAACTCGCCTAATCCCCATCCTCGATAGCCATATTGAATGGGCGGATGCGCATAGGCATAGGCTAAAATAAAACTTAAGCCACTAAAGAAAAGCATCGGCCAACCAACCAGTAAAGTGAGCCATAAGCTACAAAGCAGGCTGGCTGTGAACATCCAATACCCAAGATTTAGGGCGACTTTAGACGTAACAGTTTCGTTCATCATCAAACGATAACCGCTCATCATGGTTTCGGCGCGCAGCGCAGATTGCAGCTTCATTTCACCGGCGCTGATGGCTTTGTGCGCATGCCGGTAATCACAATATTCATTCAAGGCGTTCATGCCAAGCGCCATCGTCAGCACACTACCTAGCTGAAAAATGAAGGCTAGACTGTGAAATACCCCCAGTTGCCACCAGGCCAGAATGGCCCCACACAGCGTTGGCATCGTTAAGGCGATGGCTGCATTGGTGCGCGTCAGGCGCAAGAACATCTCCACAATGGTGCGGGGCGCACGGTGGATCGCCGCATGCCTGCGCAAGCGTTCCGTATCGGCGCGTGTTTGTGCTACCGGCAAGCGTTGCTGGTTTGGGGTGGGCGGTAAAGGTTGCGAAGATGTGAAGTTTTGGTCAGCCACGTGTATGGTTTATTAGTTCCTTAGCCAATCGCAAACTTAGCATTTAGCGCTCCATTTTAGCATGACATCTGAGCAATGTCAATTTATGTATAAAATTAGGGTGTATCCCAAATTCTTGGGCGCAAATGAAATTTGGCCGCTGATAGTAGCAAGTCGCCGCAGCGACTAGGAATCTTTGCTCGGTCCTCACGCTCCGCGTCGGGTAGCGCACGCGCCAGCAGGGAATTAGGGCACTGCGCGCCATAACTCGAAGAGCACCTGCTGATTTCGTTGATTGAATTGTGTTTCTTGTACCAATTTCAAGCCAGCGGCCTTTGCCATTTGGGCAAACACTTCGCGGCGTCCCGCAAAAACTGTCTGATCCGGCGCGTGTAAAAGGTAGACATTATGCGGATTTTCTAGGAACGGCTGTAAACGCTGGGCGAAGGCAGCATCTGGTTGGCGCGGTGACGCATAACCAAAAATCTCGATGGGCGTGACTGTGCCCTGGCTCAAGTAACGCACGGGTGCATCTAGACCCCAGTCCAACGCAATCGGCGCGCCTTCGCCATGATAGCGCAGATAATAGGCCAGATGATAAGTGGCGTCAGAATGATCCGCCAGCCCACCGCTCTGGCGCAACGCGGCGTGATAACGCAGACTGGCCGTCAGATCAAGGCTTAGCCACAGCAGTACAGCACAGAGAACAAGCAATGGGCGAATGCGCTGTTGCCATGAAAGCAACGCATAGGGCAACTTTGCGTTGCCCGCCCACCAAGTTGACAGCCCGATGCCCACCCCGGCCACGACTAGCGGTTGCACTAAGGCATAATGGGTGACAAACAAACTGCTGATTGTGAACAGGCTGCAAACGAAGGCCAAGCTTAGCAGGAGAAGCACCGGCGCAATGATGCGCCAACGGCAACGCAAACCGACGAGCAGCGCCGCGCCAGCCAGCCAAGGGGCAGCATAATTGCCGTAGATTCCGCCTAAATACCATAAATGATCGCCGCGCAAACTTTGCAGGAGTTGCGCCCAGCGCACGAACAGATTGGGCAGCCAAGCGCGATTATTGACGCCGTAATAACTTTGGTCTAGCTTATGCACAATGTCGCCAGCCGCACCGGTGCGCAGGTAGAAAAGTAACAAAGGCAACAAGGGGAGGATAAAGGCGAAGAGCGCAAAAAAGACAATTCGCAGCGACAGCGTTGGCGCGCCCCGCTGCCGAATTTGCTGCCAGACCCACCAACCGGCCGCAAGCAGAACGAAAGGGCCAATTACCCAAAGCGCAATTAATTTGGCATAGATTGCCAAACCCCCGGTGAAGGCACTGAGCAGCAGCGCCCGTGTGCGATTGGTGCGCAACCAACGCAACCCTTGCCAGATGCAGCAAAAACTTAATGGCTGCGTCAGATTGGTCACAAAAATTCCTTGTCGGCTCCAAAAGACAAAGCTCGGTGAGGCCGCCAGCAGAGTAACCGTCAACAGACCCGCGATTGAAATCGACGGCATCAAGCTTAGGTTTTGGATTTTGGATTTTGGATTTTGGGGCAGCCCGTCCAACCATGCGCCATATTCGGCGATCATGCGCTCCAAGCACAGCAGCGCTGCCAGCCCAGTCAGGATTGATAGCATCCGTAAATTAGGCACGCCGGCGCCGGTCAGCGCGAGCAAGGGCACCGCCAGATAGACATTCAGCGCACCGATATAATCTTGCACCATCAAAGGCAGCGGTTGACTAAAAAAGTTGACGGTGACGCCGCGAAAGGCCGTAACGGGCGCGCCGGTGAGGATCTCCATCGCGTTGACGCCAGCTTCGCGCGCCTCGTCATAATGGAGACCGGGCAGTCCCAATTGATAGGTCGCCAATGCCAAATAGAGCGTAAGTGCGCCCGCTAACCAGATTTTACGCCCGTGTTGGCGGGTGATTCGGTTTATGCGACTTGGCAAAATGAGCGGTGGTTGCCCCATGCGCAACTACTTCGCGACCAGATCAATATCACTGATCATGCTCCGGTAGTTATGACCACTGGCATAGACGCGGATACTGTTAATGCGCGCGGCGGGCGTGCCTTTTGCTTTCCAGAGTTCGATAAGATTGGGCGATTCGTAGTGTTGCCATTGCGCCTGCGGAAATTTACTGCAATCAACCCGCTCGCAATCGACTAGCCTGGGCGGCGAACCATCGAGCAAACGATAATAGAAACCATGCCCCCACGACAAATCTTTGCCATAAATGTCGGTGTAATTGATCTCAACGCGCACCGGGAATTCCGTGTTGACATCACCACCACCGGGCAAACTTTGAAAGAGAATATTGGCATCTAATTGCAGGATAAGCTCGTTATAGAGGTTGACATTCTTGCCAATTGTCTGTTTAATACTCACTTCGGTGTGCGCGCTGTCTTCACCGTCACGCCTAAAATAGGCGACGCTACGTCCCTCGCGCGCAACAAAACTAACGCTACCCTGCGCCACATTATCCGCAACAACGGTGCTCGTCCAGACATCCGATGCTGCCGGCATACTGGCGGTGGCGATTGATGTAAAGTTGCCATTGCGGATCAGGCTTTGGTCTGGCTTGGGGGCGCGGGCCAGCTGATCGTGGGTCATCCACGCCCGCAAACCCGTGTCTACGCTAAGCGTATTGGTCGCATGCATCAAGATGGCCTGGCCAGAGCGCACCGTAATATTCGTTTGCGCGCTATCCACCGAAATCCGATAGTTGCCAGCCTTTAAGCTAATGGTCCCATGCGGTGTTTCCAATTCGACCTGGAGCGGCCGCTGATCGCCAGTATTGGTAAAAATGCTGGCCTCGCCTTTGTTCAGGCGCAGATCCACCTGGTAAGGCTCCCGGCTCCGTTTGAAGAGCGGGCGCCGAATATGCAGCACTTCCAGATTGGTGCCGGCATAAATATCGACGCTGCCCAACGCTTCACCCTCACCTTCGGCGCTGATCAGTTTTAATGTCCCTTGCGTAGAACCATTGGTCGCCGAGATCATGTTGCCCTCGACCACGTCGCGCGGCCCCGTGACGGCTAGCGCTTCACTGGTAGCTGATTGGTAGAGCAGCAAGGTGCCCAAGGCCGGCTGGATCTCGGCCTTATCACTGACGGTCGTGTAGCGAATGGCATAGCTGATCGCCAGGGGAATGCTGATGGCTAGAAACATGAAAATGACGAAACAGGCCAAGATAATCGTCCAGGCCATACGTTCTGGATTCTCGCGCCATGGGCCGACAACCTGGATATCCCCGCTGGCGACAACGCTGGTCCGCGTTGTCGCCAGTGGTTCGGTTGCGGGTCCCTTATTTTCCAGGCGCGATACTTTCGAGCTCATGCCTTTTCTCCATCATCAGGGTCTGCAGCCGGTGCATCAGTTTGCTGGTCACGCGCGCGCTTTTCGTTGGCAAGCTGGTTTGATAGTTGATCCAGCCAGTTGCGGGCGTCTTTGTCGCCAGGATGCACTTCCAGCGCGCGTTGAAAAAACGCACAGGCCCGATTTAATTCACCCCGTTCTTTGTAGATCAAACCCAGATGGTAATGAACGTTGGGTGCTTCTGAATCTGCCTGCAAGGCCTGTTGATAGGCCTCGATCGCGCGTGCTTGTTGTTGGGGGCCTGCCGTTTCCAGGTTGCCGAGCAGCGCCGCCGCCAGGTTTGTCCAGAGCATCGCATTGTGCGGATGGGCCTCGGCCGCTTGGTTGAGCACCGCTACGGCGCGCTCCCATTTGCGCTGCAAAATATATGCGCCGCCTAGATTAATCGCGACATCGGGATGGGTTGGCGTTTTTGCATAAAGCGGCTCTAATTTGACCAGCGCTTCCCCAGGGCGATTTTGACTCAGTAAGCGCGCACTCTCGTTCAGCGCGCGGCGAAATTCTTCAGATTGTTCAATTTCACTCATCATCTACACCTTATCGTATACCAGGTAACACGGCTTTTACAGCCGCGCTACATCACGAGCCAAAGCACGAATGACAGCGTCACCATGCTGATCAAGGTTGAAAAGAAGATAATGCTGGCTACTAGCCGCGGCACAATATTATACTCGGTAGCCAGGACGGCGGTCATCACAGCCGTGGGCATCGCCGCCTGCATGATCAACACGCTGCGCTCGACTCCGCTGACGCCCAGGAGCTGGCAGAGGAGCCAGGCGATGAGTGGCCCGATGAGCAAGCGGACGGCAACGCTGCGTAAAACGATCGTTTGTTCTTGAAAAAGCGGCGCAGAACGCAACTGAACGCCCATCAAAATTAACATGCCCGGTACGGCTGCGCCGGCCAACAAGTCAATGCTGCGAAAGATGCCTTCTGGCAGTTTGCCACCAAATGTGTTGAGGAGCAAACCAGCAATGGCGGCGTAAAGGACAGGTACCCGCAAACTTTGCTTGAGCGCCACCTTAACCGATACTTGACCAGCGGAGGCAATGATGACGCCAAACGTGTTGCTCATAAACGAGCTAACCACATAGTAAATCGAAGCAAAGGCTGCTCCAGTAATGCCAAAAGCAAACAGGGCAATCGGAATGCCCATGTTACCATTGTTGCTCACCGCGCTGGTAAGGACAAGCGCTGCGCGTTTTTCGCGTGCTTGGCCGATACCGATTAGCCAACCGCATAGCCCGGTTAAAAGGGCGGCGCTGACCGCAACAATTGTCAATTGGCGGAGTGCACCATACTCGATCTGCATCTGGTAGAGGCTGCGAAAGACCAGCGACGGCGTTGCCAGGTAAAATAAGAGACGACCCACAGAACGGCTGTCAATCGTAATAAATGTGGCCAGGATAAACCCAGCGGCTGCCACCAAGAAAACGGGCAGAACAGTGGTTGTGAAAATTGGTAACAGCGTTTTAAAAATCTGCATAGCGGTCGGTTAGCGCGCCTTTGCTGGAGGAAGCACATTGCTCATTATTTTAGATGCGCCATCGCTTTTATGCTCGCTAGTAGCCGATGAAGCTGCTGCTTTAAATGTCTCGTCGTCTATATCGTCATCGTCATCGATTGCAACATTATGAAAAACCTCGTAGTTTTCTAACTGGGGATTGAAGAATTCTATCACATACTCGTTGGGAACGCCCATTGGTTGCACAACCTCATCCAGCAGTGCACGGATGAATTCCTGCCGCTGAACGAACGTAAGCTGGCGCGAAACATCATCCCAAAGCAGGAGTGTGCCGTAAACGCCTTCAGCCGTATAATGCAAATCTAACTTACCAATCGTGATTGGCTGTTGCTTGCTATCCATTTGATCGAGATCGAAAAGTGCGTACTGCTCTGAACTGCTCGTACGCACCAGCCGTTTTAGTTTAAGATTCACTTGGCAATTTTCATTTGTTTTCTATCATTGATGAAAGGGAGCAACTGCACCCCACCCGCACCCAAGGGCGGTAGCCTGCTAGGCGCGCTCCCCTAGAAAGGGAGGGACTGATGGCACTTTGTGCCCGCTGTTACTCCTCGTACTCGCCCATGTCTTCCGTATCTACATCATGCCACGGCTCTACATCCCAATCATCAGAATCATCGGTCGATTCATCAAATAGCGGTGCGCCATTGGCATCGGCGTAGAAGGATATCTCTTCCAATGCCTCTTCGGCCGCCGCTGCTTCTAGGCCTTTACCACTGTCGCTGATCGTATGCAAGGCCGTGCGCGCCTCGCGTCCACCAATGCGACCCAGGGCAAAAATGGCAGCCATACGCACAATTTGCTCTTCGTCGATCAGCAATCCCAACAATTCCTGATGCGCCGCTTTGGTTTCCAATTCGCCGCAAGCCCTGGCCGCTTCGGCGCGCATGGCCGCCGACGGATTCAACAATTCCGCGCGGGCATAATTGCGCCAGTGGATATCGGCGCTGCGCCCCATTGCGATCAGTGAACTCACGCGGATTTCTTCTTCGGGCGAGTAATAGGCATCTTCGATCAACTGGCGTACGCCCGCCTCGCCAGAATAGGCAATGCTTTCGAGGGCTTGGGCCTGAACGGACAACGGTTCCTTGCGGTTGCTCAAGATGGCTAGCAACGCTTCTTCCACGCGCATCGCCAGCGCGGCGTCTAGTTCATCTAACTCGCCGGCCAGCACATAGCCACCTAAGGCCCTGGCGGCGGCGGCGCGCACGGGAAAGTTCTCATCATTGCGCATGATCTGGATCAATGGTCCGACTAAGTCATTGCTGATGTCTTCCTCAAGCCCCTCAATCGCGATCAGGCGCACCTGTGCATCCATATCTTCGAGGGCAATTCGCAAGATGCGGCTCAAATGCCAGTCTAAATCGTTAAATGCCACATCCACCAGCTGTCGCGTGATGATGCGGCGTCTTTCGACTGGAATATGGAGCCAATCTTGGCGTACGGTCTCGGTCATTTGGCGCGTTAGATCAGAGAAAGCGAACAGATCCTGGCTGGCGACATCAATCGGATCATGCAGCAGACGGTGTAACAGTTGCTCGGTGGAAAGCGTGGTGCGCGTGGCTCCATGGTTTTCATCATCCCACGCCTCTGCAACCAGCCCTTCTTCATCGTCTAGCGCGTCATCATCCAGATCGTCGTCATCGGGATCGTCATCGTCCAGACCAGCGCTGGTCAAATCGTCGATATCAAAATCATCATTTTCTAAATCATCAGCGTCTAAATCATCATCGTCGTCAAATTTATTAGGATTCGTATCATTCATAAAGGATTTTACCTGTTAATTCCAACTAAAGCCCCAATACGGACTAGGCAGACTGACTGGCTGGTGATCGACGCCAATGATTTCAACGTACCAGCGCCACTGGCGTCCCAAATTTTGCGGCGCCAAGGCGCAGAGGCCAGTATCCATGTTCCAAGCCGTATTATTGGGTGATTGAATTTGTTCCAAGACCCATGTGATCGTCTCTTTGCCATCGGCACCGTGTCCATTAACAAAACCCAAATGTAACACGAAGCTATCACTAGCAAGCATAAAAGGTACAGATTGCCAGGTCAACGAATTGTTGCCATTGCAACTGATGGCTGCGTTACTCTCTGGGCTGCGCAACTGGGGCGCGTCCAAACGCAATTTAGGCTGAGCCGCCGCTGCTTCCACACTGGCCACTGTTGTACTTTGCGCCGTGGGTTGCAGGGTGGGCTGGGTGGTCGGTTCTGGTGTGGCGCTGGCTTGTGTCTGGCTATCATCGGCTACTTGATTGTTGCCAGGGATCGTCAATACTTGCCCCACGCGCAGATTACGGACGTCTTGGGCGCTTAAATTGTTGGCCACCAACAACTCGGCGGCGGAAATACCAAAGGCATTGGCAATTTGGAGCAGGGTATCCCCAGCCTGAATGGTGTAGGTGCGCGCCGTTGACGGCGTAGCTGTGGATGCAGTGCTGCCGGTTGCCGTAGCGATGGATGGAATAAACAAGCTTTGCCCAAGCCGCAGCCGGTAAATATCGTCGCCCGTCAGATTGTTGGCTGCCATCAAGGCGTCATTTGTTACGCCAAAACGCACCGCAATCGCCCCCAATGTATCACCAGCCTGCACTTCATAGGTCTTTTGCGCAACACTAGTGCTTGTCATTGTGGGCGGCGCAGGCGTGATGGTTGGCGTTGCGGTTGGGGCAAGCGTCGCCGTTGTTTGCGATGTCTTTACCGTGGCTGCCAAGGTGGCGTTAGCGTCAGTGGGCGGGGTTATGCTGGTCTGCGCAACGGGGCCGCCGTTCGGTTGTCCATTTGCAGCTAGTGGCGCGCCGGTTGGCGTGGCTGTTGCCACCAACACCAGCGATCTGCTTGTCGCCGCCTTTATAGATGACTTTGCCGCTGGCGTGGTCGCCGGTGTAATCGTTGTTTTCGCTGACTTGACGCTGGTTGGCGTATTGGTCGCAGTTGCCACAGCAACTGCGGTGGGCAATTCTGTTCTGGTTGGTAAAGGCGTAAAGCTAGGGGTTGGCTGTGCAGTTGGTGCTGTGGTTGGCGTATCGGCTATGGTTGCGGTCGGCGTCACTAACTCAGCCGCAGCAACGGTGGGTGGGGCAACTGTGCTGGTGATGAGCGATGCAACCGTGTTCGACGTTGTCAACGTTTGGCTTTGTACACTTTGGGTTAGCGCATTTTGGTCGTTTGCCGCCATTTGCACGGCTGCCGCCGACTGGTTTTGCTCGTCGGTCTGAATCAGCAATGCAATGGCCGTTGGCGTAATTTGCGTAATAGAAATAGCCGGTGCCATACTATCGCCTAATTTTGTGACCCAAGTCTTACCAGACGTTACCTTATTTTGTGTCCATGTCATCAAATTGCCGTTATGCCAACGACCGATCAGCAGGACAAAGAATAAGACAACAAACAAGGCCGGCGCCCCCCATATGAGCAAGCGGGATGGCGCGGGCATGAGATTGCGGCTACAATGGGGACAAATCACCAGATTGGACGAGGCGCGCTGGCCGCAACGGCGACAGCGAATTTGCTTGGAGCGAGCCCGTAAAAATTCACCACATGTTGGACAGACCGACGTACCCGGTGCAATAGCGGCATTGCAGTTCGGGCAGCGCCCCATGCTGGCTGCTGCTCGGACGGCGGGCAAGCTTCTAACCGCCGGCAACAATCTTGTCTTGTTTGCCGGATTTTCGCTTTCGCTTTTATAGACAAATGGCTCTTCGAATTCGCCAGGGTAATTTGTCATGAATCAGTTTTTCCAAGTGCTGTATTATACAATGACACCCCTACTACTACCTCGACCGGGTAATTTGCGCCCATCGCGTGCTGGGGATGTGTCATCTGAATGAAAGGATCAGGTCGCTATTGCCCTAGCAAGGAGCGCCAGTCGATACCAATCGGCGTTGTCCGCAGATCCTGCACCGTGATATAGACCAGCAGCCCCAAAAGTAGCATAAAACCGACCATATGGACAAAACCTTCGCGTTCGGGGTTGATCCGCCGCCCGCGCAAAGCTTCAATCAGAATAAAGAGTAAGCGGCCACCGTCCAAAGCGGGCAATGGCAGCATATTGGTGATCGCCAGCGCCACACTCAAAATGCCAGATAAACGCCAGATGGGGAACCATAAACCCGTTTCAATCGTTGCCGTTACCGCACCACCCACCAAATGGGCAATCCCAACTGGCCCGGAGAGTTGAGCATCCGAAGGCGCCAACTGGCCGCGAATGAGCATGATCGGCATCTGGACTACGACTTTGACGTATTGAAAGGCAAAACCAGCCCCTTCACGCAAGGCCGTCAGCATTGGCATGGTTGCCAGTTGGGTCACCGGGCCAATTTCTACGCCCAACGCCCCCTGGCCTGGCGGCGGATTTTGCCGCGGCGTCAGCTTAAAGGTTGCCCATTGATGATTGCGCAACACGGTTAAGCTAATTTCTTTGCCCAAATTTTCGCGAACCACGCCACTTAACGGCGTGCCAAAACTGATAGGTGTATCGTTGACATGATAAAGAATATCACCCGCTTTTAAGCCGGCCTTGGCGGCCGGGCTATCGGCGGCTGTCGCTGCGATTTGCGTGTCCAACACAGGCGTATATTGTATGGCGCTGAGCAGTTGGTCTACGGTTTCTTGGCCCTGAATTGGTAGTTCGATAATTTTGCCATTGCGACTCAGGGTTAGCGAAGACACAACGGCCTTTGCGGCGGTATTCTTGTGCCATACCGTATAGTGCAGACTTGGATCCGCGCTCACCTGGGTGGACTGATTGCCTGCCTGGAGCAAGATATCATCTTTTTGCAGGCCAATCTGCGCCGCCAGTGAACCAGCCGTCACATTGGTCACCAGCGGATAGGCGGCCTCGGCCGGGAAACCCGCCATAAAGCTGAAGGCAAAAAGAAAAATGGCGAGAATCGCATTCATCGCCGGGCCAGCCACCAACGTTACCGCGCGCCCCAAACGACTGGCCGCGTTGAACGAACCCGGCGACAGATCACCGGCATCTTCGCCCTTCATGCGCGCAAAGCCACCAAACGGGATCAGGTTGAGGGTGAATTCTGTACCATCATAGGTGAAAAGCTTTACCAGGCGCGGTGGATAGCCCATCCCAAATTCCTGGACAACGATCCCATTCCGGCGTGCCACCCAATAATGGCCAAATTCATGAAAAAAGACCAGAATACCCAGGACAATTATAAACGAAAAGACTGTAATCAAAGTCGACATAGCGTCAGTTTTGCCTTTCGAGCCAGCATTGACCCTGCTAACCAGGGAAGCATTTTCTCGGAAATCGGAGCCAATATGATTGGCAATCATCAGGCGGCTTGTCGCAAGTTGCCTGCTACTATCTGTGCACCCTGGACTGATGATCGCTTCTCGATGACGGCTTGCTGGCTCAGCGCACGCCGTGCATTATACTTTCACCAATTCTATCTTGCAAATGGATGGTTTACAGCAATTGTTAGCCCATTCTAGCCCGCTGCGTAACTTGCAGAGTGTAGAACGTTATACGGCAAATGTTTGTAATTAATCTCCGAAAATACGCGTGCCAACCTGAGCATTGGCTGCGTCCTCGAAATACCCAAGCGCCCGCTGGACATTGCCAGCAATCAGTCCACTGCAAATCGTTACTTCTAGGCCGGGCTGTTGCGTCACCATCTTCATGGCTTGTTGCACCTTAGTCGCCATGCCACCCGTCACATCCATGCCATGACTGCCACCCAGGCTCGCCTCGATGGCTTGGAGCATGGCTGGCGTTATGTCCACAAGGCGTTGAGCGGTTGGCTCAAGTTGCGGATCGGCGGTATAGATGCCATCCACTTCCCCAGCCAGCACTAGTTTCGCTGGCTGGAGTTGCAGCGCCAGCCATTCAAAGATTTCTTCTGTGCTGGCAATCGTGCCGCCGCGTACATCATCCAGGGCTACATCGCCGTAGACCAAAGGAACCAAGCCCCGGTTCAGCGCCGCTTGCATCTGCTCGCTGCGTCCCTCGACAATGCGGCCATCGACACAGCGCAAACTAGCGCTCGGTTGGATCGACCAAGCTGGCACGCCAGCCGTTAGCAGCGCACTGACCATAATGCGGTTGAGACGGGCGGCCGCATCGGCTGTGGCGGCAAATCCCAGCCATTGTTCTGGGGTATGCACACCATTGCGTGTGCCATGCTGCTTGGCATGCATATGACCAAAGCTACCGGAGCCATGACCAATCAACAAGCGTAGCGCTGGCAAGTGATGGCGCACTTCGGCAATTTCCCTAGCCAATTGTTGGATCACGTCCAACCGCGGCGTCTCTGATTGGCGCTTGTCCGTGATCAACGAGCCACCGAGTTTTAAGAAAATAAGCGGCGCTTGCTGGCCGCTAGGGTTACGCTGCATAGTCAAAAATAGCCTTGATTGCGTCTAGCATGGGTGCATCTTCGCCATCTAGGACAGTGCGCGGGTCGAACAATAGCTGATCTTGTTGAATGCGACAGACCACTGGTCGCGCGCCCGTGCGCAAGCAGGCCGCATCGGCATTCGGTTGCTGGCTGGCGACGGCTAACAGCAGGGTCGGCAAGGTTTCACCAGGTAAGCTGCCACCGCCGACGGCGCTTTCGCCTGTGCGTAGCTGGCAATCAATCCCTACAGCGTGCAGCGTCGTATGCCATGCTTGCGCACGCAACTGCAACGTGTCCAGGGTGGCGCTGATCATCTGCCAAACCGGAATTTCTTGGGTGGCGGCGCCGCGTTGATAGCTACGCAAAGTGGCGTCGAGCGCCGCCAATGTCATTTTATCCACGCGCAAAGCACGCGCCATCGGATGGCGCTGCAATTGCTCGATCAAGGGACGACGGCCCAAAATCAGCCCCGCCTGTGGGCCCCCTAACAGTTTGTCGCCACTAAAAGTGATCAGATCGGCACCAGCGGCCAGGCTTTGCTGTACCATCGGTTCGGGCGCTAGTGCATAGCGCGTGGTATCTAATAATGCACCACTGCCCAGATCGTCAATTAAGTGCACGTTCGTTCCATTTTTTGCATTAGCCGCCCGCACAATCGCTGCTAGTTCGCTGAGTTCGGGCGTCATGACAAAGCCAATCTGGCGGAAATTGCTGCTGTGCACGCGCATGATGGCCGCCGTGTTGGGCGTGATCGCGTCGCTAAAATCGCGTGGATGGGTGCGATTGGTCGTGCCAACCTCCACAAGGCGCGCGCCACTTTGGCTCAATACATCAGGAATCCGAAAGCCGCCCCCAATTTCAACAAGCTGGCCGCGACTGATCAACACCTCGCGCCCTTGGCAGAGGGTGGTCAATACAAGATAAAGCGCCGCCGCCGTGTTGTTCATCACCAAAGCATCTTCGGCCACAGTCAATTTGCATAGCAAGGAACGGGCATGCTCATGACGGCTACCGCGTGCACCCACCGTAAGATCGTATTCTAAATTGCTATAGCCCCTCGCTACGGCTGCAACCGCTTCACTGGCCGCTCGACTCAAAGGGGCGCGCCCTAGATTGGTATGGATGATCACGCCGGTGGCGTTGATGACTGAACGCAGCGAAGGCAGCGTGGTTTGCGCTAAAGTCTCCATGAGCCATGCGGTCCATTGCTGGCGTGTGGGCGCTGGTTGTCCCGCCGCAATCGCCTGTCGCGCCTGGGCTAATAGATTTCGTACGCTTTCGGTCGTTTGCAGCTGGCCATATTGCGCGGCAAGCAGGGCAATCGCTGGCTCATGGAGCAAGGCGTCTACGGCCGGCAACTTGCGATATTCCGCCAGGTCATCCAGACCCTCGCGCCTTTGGGCGATCAGTTCGCTGCCACTCATCGTATGATTATACCACGCCAACGACAGATCGAATAGATCAAGCGCCTGACCATGCGCTGAGCGTTTTGATATAGATTGATTTATGTTATCCTTCGCATAGCTATGATTAGCGACGAGCCTTCTATTTGACACTTCTAACTGAATTTTAATTTGTCATTTATCTTGGAGTATCAAATTGATGACAAATTAACGCATGTTGCAATGCGCAAACTTACACTTTTGCATAGGAGCTGAGTATTATATGTTTGACGTAGGCGCACCAGAATTGCTAATTATCCTTGTGATTGTCGCCATGCTATTTGGCGTCGGCAAGTTACCCGAGATTTTCGGAGCCGTCGGGAAAGGGATCCGCGAATTTCGTAAAGAAGCCGCCGGTAACAATTCAGTAGTCGAACCTGAAAATAAGGTAATCCTCGTACCTGACAACAAGGTGACAATCGTAAAAACTGAATCACCTGCAGAAACGCCATCGATAAAAGTTGAGCAGATGTAACGTGTTAGGGACGGACGAGGCTTAGCTGATAGCGAGCCGCACCTCGTCCGTTCCTGGCACGTTCTAATTTAGGCTATTCCAAATAAATATTGATAGAGGGATCGAGACTTGACAGGAGGAAAAAGCTCCACCTGTCAAGTCGGTCGCTGGCAATTTTGAAATCGGCTCAGCCTGTATACTTAATGTATTTGGGATTGGTCTTACCCAAAAAGAGCGTTATCGGCAATGGGCCGATAACGCTCTTTTTGATGGGAAAGTTTGTGGGGTAGGTGATAAAGCCAGCCAGGTAATGCCACTCACAGTTCGCAAACGTAAATTTTGCCATTTGGGACGTTTGCCGTCATCAGCTAAAATCCCTTTACCCTTAGATTGCTCTAAATTTCACAACTTGTCAAGGAGGAATGAATGGAGATCAGGGTCCGCAAGGCTGTTGAGGCCGACGCCGTGCAAATGGCCGAATTGTCTGAGCAACGACGCATTCAATATCAGGTGGATCAACCTGTCTTTTGGCGCAAGGCCCAAGACTCACGCCAAGTGCAAACGCCCTTTTTGGCGACCCAAATTGCCAACGCGGACATCATTGCCTTGGTTAGCGAGGGCGAAGCTACACTTAGCGGCTTTGTGATTGCCGACCTGCGGAGTGGTAAAGTCTGTGAGATTGACGACTTCTGTGTCGCTACGCCAGCGGCGTGGGCAACTGTGGGGAAAGCGTTGCTGGAAGCTGTGAGCCAGGCCGCCAAAGTCAGAAGCATCACAAGCTACGAGGTTGTTTGTGGACACTTAGATCAACTAAAACGCGCTATGTTAAAAAACTTCGGTTTGGCGGTCGACCATTACTGGTTTACTGCGCCGCTAGCGTCAGCGATGGAACAGACAATGCCGCGTCAGGTGCGCGTGGTGCAGCGAAGTGATGTTGCGCAGATGGCAAGCTTATCGGCGCAGGACCGAACTGAGTATGCAGAAATCGGGCGCAACAATACCGCGGTCTTGGTTTATGCAGAAGGGGGGCACATGCTCGGCTATGTGATTGGCCTCGTGGTTGCTTCACCGCCGGTTTACGATCCAGGCGGCCAGACTTGCTTGGTTATTGAATTTGTGGTTGGGCAGATAACCGACTGGCCGACAGTGGGCAAGGTGCTGTTGGAGGCGCTTGGGCAAAAAGCGCAAACGCTTGGGGCTGTACAAACGGTGGTGATTTGTGACGCTGCAGATCAACCAAAGCAAGCCATGTTGCGCGATTCTGGGCTGACGATTGCGTCGGAGTGGTATCAGTGAACTGGATAACAAACTGAGCAAACTGCGCCCTGCTCTGATTATCACTTGATATAGGCGTGGGTCACTTTGCCATCACGCACATCTACCATAACCTTATAACCATTGCTATCCACGCATACTATACCGGCGATGTACTCTGTCTTATAGAGGCCGGCGGCGTCAGCATTGCCGCGTGTGGATCATGAGAATGCCATCACCGACAACGATCGGATCGTCGGGCGGATCTTCTTGTGCGTCTACAGCGCCAGCATGGTCGATCAAGAGGACCCATAGCATGAGAAATAAGATTATGGGTGCAATATTGCCACGCAATTTCATCGTTTGCTTGCTTTGTCTATGGTATGGGGGGCATCGTTGCCTACCGCCTGCTCGCTGAACTCTAATTTGTGTCTAGCGGATATCTGCAACAGTAGATAAATTTTTATAGAAATGCCCCGTAAAACCCACTGCTTCAGTTTTGGGATATAGTCGCTATGCTTAGAGGCTAATGCTGTACGGACAGCTACATTCGGCTAACTTCGGCGAGCTCAGTCGTCGAACGCTCAGTCGAGCCGTTGATCGTAGAAGCCGACTAGCCCGTGTTTTAGCATGATGCAGATTTACCTGCCATCGTTGCTGCTTTTGCGGTTTTGTCAGCAAATTGTCATCAATTAAACCGCTAATTTGTGCTAAACTATCAGGTAATGCGCCTTAATAATCGAAGCTAGCTGCACACAGTGAGCACCTGCTGAAGAAATCGGTAGTTTGAAGGTCAACCTTCGTACAGTTCGACTGAGCTCACGCCGAAGTCTCGCCGAACGTCCTGTGAACGTCGGATATTCTACGCCGGAAACGATTGGGCGGGGGCGAAAGTCTCGTATAGGGATCGTCGCAAGACGGACATAATTTAGCGCTTGTAAGCTGTCGGGTACCCTCTTGACAACCATGAGAGAATCTTTGGCCGTCTTGAAGTCAAACTCCTTTAGGCTTGGGTAGCTCATAGTGACTATACTTGCAGTTTAAAATTTGTAAAAGAAGCGAAAATTTTGGTTCAAATGTCCTAGCTAGTGCTATATACTCGCCTACATTAAATTTATGGTAACTACTCAGGTGGAGCGTTACGTTAGGTAGACAGGTAAACACGTAAACAGGTAGCATGACCTGTCTACATGTTACCTGTCTACGTGTCTACACAAGGGTTGAGTAGTTACAATTTATGTATCTTAATCTAGATATCAATCGTATATCTAAGGTATATGGACTATGCACTTTGGCTCGCTTAGAATAGGGGGCGATGCAAACATACTTTTGCCTTTTGGCTTGCTGAAAGTAGTGAACGTGAACGTCAGAAATCATTGTATTGCGCGTCTTGGCGACAGTTATGGCTGCGATGTTGCGTTGAAGCGCAGATTGACCGTTTCTCATATCAGCAGCAATCAATGCATACCGAGTTTGGCCGCTGCCCACGCACCCCAGGCTAAGCAATGGTTGTTTAGATTTTTATTGTGGCAGCTCGTTCCGCCATGTGCAACGTATATGTGTTGTTGTACCAATATAAGCGATCTGGCATTGTGTGGAGTCGCTGCTTCTCTAGAAGCAACGTTAAGACTCATCCCCTCATCGTTAGCCGGATCTGGCTTCCGCAGATCTTTCACTGGCCGGCATGGATGGCGTGACCTTTATTACGTATTTACGCTAGACACCGCCGACGTTGCTCCCCTTCATTGTCTTCAGCCATGCGCGTACACCAAGGAAAGTCATCTAAGCGAAAGGCAGAATTCTTAGTCGCTTGTATGAGCTTTGACCGTTTTATCGAGAAGACAGATGTAGGGCGCAAAGGCGCCGCGTTGATGTTCAGCCCACCAGTGTGTCGTGAGGCTGCTTGTTTATCAGGAGATGTCCTATGTTCATCAAATCTATTTCGGGATCGAATAGAATTATTCTACTCTTGTGCCTTGTCAGCGTTATGGCGCTCTTAGGGGCGGCACCTGTGAGCGCCGCCCGCGATTGGGTTGCCAAAACGGCGCAGGTAGCAGCCACTCCGGGAGTGCAAGCTGCTGAGGCGGCGCAAGCCGCGACAGCAGACCGGATTTCCTTCTATAATGTGCCTTCCGATCACAAACTGGAGCTCCAACTTAACTATGTTGACGGCAGGACGGAGACAATTAAGTATCCCGCCGCCTCGTGTGCATCAGGAACGGTGATCACTCGCCAACTCAACCTGTATACGGTGACCTTTGTGGCGGAAGGGTGTGGAGCGACGGTGTTCCAAAACCTCAACTTGCGCTGGATGGGCGACTGTCGGTTTGAGTTTGAGCACGATCCAGACGTACACATCATTGCCCGTGGGCCCTATGGAGAAACCGTGATCGGAGATAGTCACTACCCTGCCGGCACGTTTCAATTGACGAATCTTCCCGCCAACACAACGAGTCTTGCTGCGACCATGACCTTCACCAATGCGCAGGGTACTGTTCAGACCGGGAATGTTGAGTTCGCCTTCAATACACCGCATCCTGGCTGTGGTCAAGCATCGACACCAATGCCAACGAGTACGGCAACGCCGACCGCGATAAGTACTGAGACGGCAACGAGTACGGCCACGCCGAGCGCAACAAGTATTGAGACGGCAACGAGTACAGCAACGGCAACCGCGACAAGTACTGAGACACTGACGGGTACGGCCACATCGACCGCGACAAGTACCGAGACACCGATGGATACGACCACGTCGACCGCAACCGTAGAGACGGCAACGCCAACCAATACAGCAACGCCGACCGTGACAAGCACTGCGACGCCCACCATCATACCTACGGCACTCCGGTCTCCGGCAGTCTTACCGCCAACCGGGTTAGACCCCGTTGATGAACCAAAGGCTCTCTCAACGTTGAGGGTATATATACCGCTTGTCGCAAAGTAAATACGCTGAGGGAGCATCCTCAGATGTGGCTGCACGCAGGAAACAAGCCGCATCTGAGGATGCTCCCTCCTCACTTGTATGGCTTTAAATTGATTGCTCTATAAGTTTTAACTGCGGAGCGCGCATAGAAAATCTTCTATGCGCGCTCCGCAGTTAAATTTCTTTAATTTTTCATGAGCGAGTAAATAAAAATCGCCAAACGCTAACAACTAGCGTTTGGCGATTTTTACCTAATGGTGGGCGAAAAGGGACTTGAACCCCTGACCCCCTCGGTGTAAACGAGGTGCTCTAACCAACTGAGCTATTCGCCCAATCCGTACCAAATGACGAGAGTAACTATACTTGTTTAGCAGCGGATTGTCAAAACGTAAAGCGTTTGCGCCAGCTGCCGTTGAGAAATCATGCGCGCTAGGTAGGCTATACTAGGAAGTACGGAATTTTTGTATGATTAGCCAATTCGCTGGATTGTAATGAAATTGCCCCTATACAATTTCATGCGTTTCTTCTACAATTAGCTGTGCATTGTAGCTGATAGGGTACATTAGCCCTACTTAAAGTGTGGGACACTGAGGGGCAAACTATCAGATTAGTTCAACGTGATTGTTAGTGGCGCGCGGTTAAACTACGACGTATGCGCTAAAGTATCGGTACGTGATCCATGCTCTGATGCTGGAAGATAACATCTCGCGCAAGATCAGCGAACGTTACGCCTGTGTGATGCGACGCTATACTTTGTTTAGAAAGGAACTTGTAGACAAAATTATGTCAACGCTATTAACGGCTGATTATCCTAAACTGCGTTCGTTGGACATTCGGCCGCATACTCAGGCCGGCCAAGCTTATTTCTTACTGCGCGATCCAACGCAAATTAGCGACCAAAATTTGCTTGTACCCCAATTCCTGGCGGCGGCGCTGGCCTATTGTGACGGCGACCATGATGTGAAGTCAATCTGCCAAGCCTTTGAACAGCAACATGGCATCGCGTTGCCCGCCGATCTGTTGGCGGAGTTGGTAACGGCGCTGGATGAAGCGCTGATGTTGGACAATCAACGCACGGCAGCGGCGCGCACGCAGAGTTTGCTTGCCTACCAACAGGCGCCGTTTCGTCCCCCTGCCTTCGCTGGTCAGTCCTATCCCGCTGAATTAGGTGCTTTGCAGCGCTTGTTTCGGTATTATCTGGATGACGTGGTTGAGGAACCGGCGTCTGCCCCCAGTCCGCATTTGGCCGAGGCCACCGGTTTGCTCAGCCCCCACATTGACTATGCGCGCGGGGGGCCAGTCTATGCCCAAGTCTGGAAACGCGCCGCTGCGTTGGTCAAACAAGCGGATCTGGTGGTCATGTTTGGCACCGATCATTATGGCCGCGATCCGTTTACGTTGACGCGCCAAAATTATGCGACACCGTATGGGCTTCTGCCCACCGCCCAAGGGATCATCGACGCCTTAACCGACGCGATCGGTGAGGAGGCTGCCTTTGCTGGTGAACTGCGCCACCGCAGTGAGCATTCGTTAGAATTGGTGGCGACCTGGCTGCATCATATGCGCGATGGCGCACCCTGCGCGTTTGTGCCGATTTTGTGTGGTGGATTTCATCACTTTATTCGCAATCAGCGTGTGCCAGCGGACGATGATTTGCTCAATCATGTGTTGGATGCCTTGCGGACCACCACCAAAGACCAGCGGATTGTCGTCATCGCATCCGGCGATCTGGCACATGTGGGTCCAGCATTTGGGGGTGACCCGTTGGATCGCGCCGCACGCGCTCGGCTGCGCGCCGCCGATCAGGACCTGATTGAGCAAATGGGCCAGGGGAGCGCTGATGGTTTTTTTGAGTCGATCCGCACAGTGCGCGACCGTAATAATGTGTGTGGGGTTGCGCCCGTTTATCTGACCATGCGGCTGTTAGCTGCCACGCACGGTGAATGCACCGGCTATGCGACTTGCCCGGCTGATGAACATGATACATCGGTGGTGACCGTTGGGGGCGTTTTATTTGGCTAGCTCAACTGCGTAAAAGTGGTTTTGATTTTCATGGAACAAACGGTTTGAAGCGTTCGTCCTACTTATAGCAGGATAAAGATCACGGATTTATGGATTTTTTCCTAAATTTGAAATTTAATTACCAAAATCAAAATGTAGAAAGGCTATAAGATTATGCTGCACCAAATCAACCAACGCCGTTTGACCTTGGGCGCGATGACAGCCCTGCTGCTGAGCGCATTGTTTCTGGGCATGTTGGTCGCCCTGCGCACGCCCGTCGTGCAGGCGCAAGATACGCCTGTTACGTCAGTGCGCACCATCACCGTTGTTGGAGAAGGCAAGGTAACGATCAAACCAGACACGGCGCGCGCTAACATTGGCGTTGAAGTGATCAAGCCAACGGTCAAAGAGGCTAGCGCTGAGAACAAGACCGTGATCGCCAGCGTGCTAGATGCACTAAAGGCGCAGGGAATTGCCGAGAAAGACATTCAGACTTCTGGCTTCAGCATTTATGCGGAGCGCTATAACCAAGACGGTTCCGGCCCTAGTGATCAGATTCGCTATCACGTTAGCAATAATGTGATGGTCGTTATCCGCAATTTGGACAAAGTGGGTGATGTGCTAGATGCGGCGATTGAAGCAGGCGCCAACAATATTTATGGCGTCGATTTCAGCCTAAGTGACCCCACCAAACTGGAATCGGACACCCGTGCCAAAGCAATCGCTGATGCCAAAGCGAAAGCAGAAGACCTGGCTAAATTGACCGGTGTTACTGTGGGTAACGTGGTGAGCATCAGCGAAGTGATTGGCGGCAATGGCGGCGGCGCCTATCAAAGCAATTTTTCCAAAGCAGCCACAGGCATGGGCGGTGGCGGGGCTACACCGGTCAACCCAGGTGAGTTGGAACTGTCGATGCAGTTGCAAGTCGTTTATTCGATTGCAAAGTAAGTAGATGTAGTAGCCGTTACCTGAGCATAAACGAAGCGGGGCTAAACTTTAGCCCCGCTTCGTTTATGCCTATAAGCCATTCGTTAGCTGGCATCGTAAGCATTTGAATCGTCATGCGATGCTGGTAAAAATACCTGAAAAGTTGTACCATAACTCGGTGTGCTGCACACCCGGATTGCGCCTTTATGCACCTTGATAATGTCGATTGTCGCGGTCAGACCAATGCCAGTACCCGTTGGCTTCGTGGTGAACTGCGGTTCAAAAATACGGTGGATGATCGCTTTATCCATGCCGATACCGGTGTCGGTTACTTGCAAATAGACATAATCACCTGAAGGTAAGCCCTGTAAGCAAAGCTGTTGCCCTGCTTCCAGGCCAGATAAGCTACCGGTTGCGATGGTAATGCGACCTGGTGTTTGCTCAATCGCTTCCGCCGCATTCAGTAGCAAATTCATCACAACTTGCTGCATTTGGGTGGCATTAGCTAGCACTGGGGGCAAGTTGGTTTTCAGATGAAGTTTGATTTCTGCCTTATTCATCAACTTTGGCTCTAGCAATTCGACCGTATCCTGCACTACACGGTTGAGATCGATCGCCATTAACTCGGTCAATTGATGACTCATATCAATTAACAGTTGGCTTGAAATATCGGCTGCGCGTTTCGTCGCCCGCACCACACGGTCTATATAGCGATGGGCGGGATGATCGGACGGCAATTTGGTAAGCGCAATCGAGGAGTGACTGAGGATAATGGCAAGCATATTATTAAAATCATGCAGAACACCGGTGGGCCACCATTCATTGTTTTCTGCATTTTGCTTAGGATAGCGGTCTGGTTGTCCTGCATCAACAGCGAGTGAAGTAGTAAGTGGATACGAACCAGGAAAATAGGCGACAACTGATGTATATTGTAACGAACTGTCCGTTTCAGAAAGATCGCCTGGTGGCCGGTGCAATTGAGTTTGGGTAAACAAAATAATTACTCGCTTTAAAACTTAAGTTGGAACATGCTGATGTGTTAGATAGCATAGGTGCATTGTAGGATGGCATTGTTGGATAGGCTATGCTATCTCGTAGAAAATGGGTTATATTCTCGATGAAGTCGGGAGAATATAACCCATAAATTTCTTGAAAGGTTCCAGGCCTTAGCTGGCACTTTGCTCTGACATATTGTGCCTAAGCAACTCATCCACCTTAGGCAACGGCATAAACTTTATCCAGCCAACTGGCCGGTTGCGTTTCGGCCAGTGATTTTTCAGTGACAGAGCCTTTCATTAGCAGTTGTAGAACAAAATCGCGCAAGGTTAAAGCCTTGATCAAGCGTATCTGTTGTACTTCTTCCGATGTCAAGGCAAAAGTCTCACCGTTATAGCCATTATTCACGGCCTGCACTGGATCCGTAAGCAATAAGTGGCAAAACTTACGACTGACTACCGCTGCGGTCAGCAACCGATCAATCTCTTGACTTTGTAGCGATGTCTGTGCAGATAACTGGCGTTGGTTGGTATGGCTTCGATAGTCGCAGCGTTCTACGCTTTCACGGGCGAGAGGCAGGGTTGGCATCATAGATTTTCTCGCATTCTACCTTGTGAACTTATAGGATGGTAAGCATGACGGATACGACGGTAAATATTAATGGAAGAGTAATTCATAGAGAGTTAACTTGCCTTTTTTAGAATTTTATTAGTTGTTTATAGGAAAGCCCCGTAAAACCCATTCCTTCAGGCTTGGGATATAAGGGGCTATCGTTGTCCGCTTGGCTACTGCCAAACGAGGCTTTAGCCTGAGCTAGATTGCCCTTTCCTTCGCGCTGATGTTGCCGTCGTTCGGGTGCCCTCTGGGCGCGAATTGTCACTATCTTTTCCCGCCAATCTGTGCTATAATTACACCTAATGCACCTTAAAAACTGAGTATTGCTGGTTGCCTGAAGAAATCGTTTCAGGCGTAAAATATTCAACGATCACAGCGTGCGAAAGGTAGACCTTTCAACTACCGTGGGAGCCACGGAAAGTCACGCAACGGGATGGCCGTCAGGCCGACATGAATCTGGCGCTTGTAAGCCGTTCAGCCCGTAGGAAGCCCAACGCCTTTAGGCTTGGGTAGCTCACAGTTTTACTGGTTTGAAAGCTAGTTCTTCTTAGGACCACCTGCCGCCCACAACAGCCAAAGAGCGCCTATGGCAATAAAAAGATCACCCAGGCTAAAAGCTGCATTGTAGGGAAACCAGGAAGGTAGCAGAAAGCGATCAGAAAGCCATGCTAACCGCGTTTGCCCTACAGCTAAAAGGATATCTTTTGATCCACCTACACGGCTACCTATTTGCCAATGATTAGCTGGGTTATCCAACCGCATTTTTGTCAGCGTTTCCAGGCTGATAGGCATAAGCCCACCGTTCGCAATAATGACCGTCAGGTTTAAAATCAAGCCTAGCCCAAGGATCCAAAAAGCACTATGCTTCCGGTTGAACCAAGCGAACAGCAGCAGGATTGCTTGGGAACTAACTAAGGCGACCGCCGCTAACTCCGCAGTGACCAATCGACGCGTCAGGGTTAAATAAAAGGCAACCCATTGTGGCATAAAAGCAATGAGCACCAACCAAACGGCGTGCAAATCAGGTGTCAAAAACGGACGTTTGCTATACCATGCCCGTCCTGCGCCAACCAAAAGCCCTACAAGAACAGCCAAAAGTAAAATCAATAATTCACCGTAGAAAACGTGAAATTAGTTCGTTGAACAATCACATCGTACCATGCCGATGTGATTAGTGACCGTTGGTATAAGGAGCGCCAGCGCCCAAAACAAAGAGAATCAAGGTGCCAATCGCTAAAGCAGCACGTACATGTTGTGCATTGATCTGGCTGGTTTTTACGCTGAGGTTGAACAATTTATTTTTCATGATTTTTTTCTCCTTCAACAGGTCGTCTTTCAACGATTTTGCGAACTTGTTTTGTCTAACTGACTATTTTTTTATTTTCGCATCGGGCAGGCATCAAAAGTGGCATCAAAACAGGCTCAAATTGAGACGAATTTTCTAAATTTGGCTGAATTGAAGAATAAAACTCTAAAATAGGGCGCTGGCTTGAAGATTTTAAGCGAATTATCAAATAATTATTGTTGCATTTATACTGCAATTAAATATTATTGCTTTTTTTAGCAGTTTGTGGAATTAGGAATTGTGCGGAGAAGAATGATGACGAACTTATAGGATCGCATAAAGCACAGGGAGGGGGCTATCAAACGAAAACAACCCGACTTTTCAAAAAGTCGAGCTGTGAGGGCTAGATGTCTTCAATTTTAGAAACGGTCTGAAAAGGTCATCTTGGCAGCGAATGCATTCGCTGCCCGCTATAGAAACGTGTTTTAACACGTTAAGCAAACGAGTTAACCAGTTTCGCGCCCAATGGCAACCGCCATCGGGCGCGGCGGTTTTTTCTGCGCTGTAAAGAGCAGCACATATAGAGAAGTCAGTGCATTAACAGCGCGTATAACTCTGCCGTCTGCGGGGAAGGCGGGGCGTCGATTTCCTCCAAAAGGGCGCGCTGACATTGTGCATACTGGCGGGCAATGGCGATACGGTTGCCGGTGGCGGCGTGAATGCGCATGGCCAGACGGTGCGCATCTTCTAAACATGGATCATCGGTCAGAATTCGCTGGCAACTAGCGAGCGCGGCATTATAATCGCTCGCCTCCATTTGTAAGTGGGCTAAGGTCAGGCTAGTTTCAATGAAAACCTGTTGTAAATGTTCGCGTTCGGCCCAGACCCAGGTGACGTCGGCATCTGGCAGATACGGGCCACGATAGAGTTGGGTGGCACTGACATAGGCCGCAATCCGGCTGGCTGAATCCGTGGCTGTATACCCTTCTTCCACCTTTTGTAAAAAACTTTCCAGGTCATACTCGTAATCTAAGGTGCGGTTGAAGCGATAAATTTCATCTTCAAACAGAATCACTTCTTGAGTCAAAGCGCTGCGCAGCCGGTACATGGCATTCTTAAAGCGCGTCTTCAATTCGGAAGGGCTCGCCTCTGGCCAGAAGAGCGTACCGACTTGTTCCTTTGTCAACCCTTCGGGATGGGCCAACAGACAGAAGAAAAGGTCGCGCGCCGTCTGGGTTTGCCACTCAGTGTTGCTGACAGCCTTGCCATCGCCAATCACTTCGGCGTGCCCGAAGGCACGAATGATCAATTTAGGGGGAACATCCGCAAGGAGCGCACTTAGTGCAGGCGAAATTGCCTGACGCAATTGATGACTAACCGATGGAATTGATTGCTCGAACGTAGCGATGGCATTCACTAGCCGCTTGAGGCGAGCACGTGTGGATTCTTGTACTGGGGCCGCGCGCAAAAACGGCTGAATATTGCGCAGCGTTGTGACCAGTGGATGCTGATTTTCCAGACCTTGTGTTATTTTTAACCCTTGTGCAAGGTGTTCCTGCATCTTCGGCAAATTATCGGTCGCCTGCCAAGCGTTCGCCAGGAAAAAATGGATATTAGCCTCTTCTGCGGGTTGAGCCTCCTTGGCAAAGTAGGCCTGTGCGTCTAGCAGCGGCTCGATGGCCGCCTCGGCTTTACCCTGGGTGACATAGTGTCTACCCATCGCCAGTTGGTAAAAGCCCCATTCATAGCTGGATTTGTGATCCAACACCATCTTGCTAACGGCATTCAAGCGATCAAATGCCTGCTCCCAATCACCTGTAGAACTGGCAACTCTGGCTAATGCTAGCTCTAGGTAAAGGAGCAAAAAGTGCTCGCTAATTTGTTGTGCAACCGGCAGCGCCTGGCTATAAAGACTCTGGGCAATCGCCCACATGTCCAAATCAAAAAAGATATCGCCCAAACCAGTCAAGGCAAAAACTTCCAGGCGTGTATAGCCGCTCCGTTCGGCACACAAGCGCGCCTCTTCCAAAAAAGTCAACGCCTGCCCATAATCGCCTTGTTGGTGTAATAACACGCCCAGGTTATTGAGCACAACCGCCTGGGCCGAAACATTCGTGAGTTTCCGCCAGATGTCGAGCGCTGCTTGGTAAAGTGGTTGCGCTTGTTTATTTTGTCCGCGCAGCGAATGCACGACGGCAATATCAATAAAAATATGAGCCTGATTTTGTTGATCGTCGAGCGTTTGAAAGTCCTCTAGGGCCTGCTGCAAAAAAATGATACTGTCATTCAGTTTGCCCTGCAAGCGCAGGCTTAAACCTTTACACCTGAGCGCCAGTGCTTTGACAAACAAGCATTCTTGGGACTGATCAACTCTGTAATCAATTAGGCGCAAAACTTGATCGGCATCATTGACGGAGGCCTGATAGTCACCCAAGAAGCGGTGCGCAACGGCCCGCCGCACCAGGGTATGGGCCAGATTGAGGACATCGCCACCATCATGCAGCGCTTGTTCGGCCTGATTAAACAAGAGCAACGCCTGTTGCACTTCGCCTTGTCGGGAAAGCACCTCGCCTTTGAGCGACAGTAAGGCCGGCCGGGTATTGATAAAGCCAGCGGGTAAATCTGTTAGCCAGCTAGCCAGCAATGGCGTGCGACCGGCATTGAGGAGCACCTGACCGGCCTGCTCGATTAAACTGGCAAGCGCAGTGCGGTTGTCTAGGCGCTGATACACTTGATGGGCTTTTTCCCAAGCGTGTTGCTGAGTATAAACGCTCGCCAGTCGCTGGAGGATTGCGACCTCTTCGTCTGGATGCTCTTCTGCTAATTTTTTTTGCAGGAAGTCTTGAAAGAGATGATGATAGCGCAACGCCGCGCCGTCTTCGCCAACGGGCAGCACAAAAAGATTGCGTTGCGAAATCTCAGCCAGCAAGGTCTCCCAAGTTTGCCCTTGCGGCTGCCAGTCTGGCTCAAAAATCGTCGCACACATGATGGCATCAAATTCGTCTAAGACCGAGGTGCGTAACAAGAAATCGCGGATGAAGCGCGGTTGTTGATCTAGCACTTGTTGCGCTAGATAATCGTACAAATTAATCCCCGCCGCGCGCATCAGGCGCACTCGCCCCGAAATATTACGCAGTTTGCTTTGGGCCGACAGCAGCAGACCGGTAATCCAACCTTCAGTGGCTTGAATCAACGCGTCGGCTTCACTGTCTGCCAGCGATTTGCCGTAGTTTTGGAGCACAAGTTTCTGAATTTCGTCTTTGTCAAAGGTGAGGTCTTCAAAATCTAAACCACCCACATAGCTGCGTGCGATCAATAAAGCCATATTAGGGATGCCGGTTAACTTGCGCGAGGCCAGCACAATGTGACAGTTTTCGCCTACTTGTTGGACGATTTGACTGATAAAAGTGCCAATCACTTCGTTCTCGTCGACTAGATGATAATCGTCAATCACGAACACAAAATGTTCGCGCACATGATCATAAAGATCGTTGACAATCATCGTCACTAACTGGTCAACGGTGCCCTGATTGTTGGTCATACTTTGCAAAGCGGCCATCGACGCATGGCCAAAGTCTGGAAAGCGTTGGGTAATCGCCGCAATAAAGTGGGCAAAGAAACGATAGGCGTCTTGATCGAGGATGTCTAGCGTATACCAACAGATGGGCAATTCTGTGTTGTGCGCAAAATCGACCAGGAGAATTGTCTTCCCATAGCCAGCCGGTGCGACAAGCAGGACCAGTTTATAATCGACTAATTCGTAAAGGATATCAAGTAGTCGCGGTCTAGAGAGCAGATCCGAACGACGACCTGGTGGAATAATTTTGGTGCGGGTAATCAGGTTGTCCATACAAGGCCAAGCTCCGTGCGTTGCTCTTGAGTCCTAGCGCAAGGATCCATTGTTAGACTGACGAAATTTTATTTTGTAACGCTCACAGGCGACTTCAACTGCGCCAATGCCCGCTCATCTTTATGATCCATTGTTTTCACTCATCATACCATAAATGACCTGTAATTTGTACTATAGAATAACCATGCTGGCAATATCGCTAAACAAAGTTACGGTAACCAAATTCATAGATTCAGTTGCCAATTTTCTACGTCAGATTGAGTGATAATCTTAATGTAATTTGTATGTTGAATCATGAATGACTTATACGGAAATGAACTTTCATTTGCCGTAGATTAAGTTTTGCCTCTGAAAGGGGAATTGCTATGAACTTGAATACAGCTTTGCAGGATCTATTAGACTTTGCGACTTCACGCCGTAATGTGGTACGCGGCAGCATTGGTGGAGGCACGATTGCACTGGTAAGTGCTGCTGGTTTAAGCCATGCCTTTGCGCAACAGTTGACCGACGCCGACATTCTCCAGTTTGCGCTTTCACTAGAACATTTGGAAGCCAAGATGTATGTGGACATGCTGGCGGCGAACGTGCTCTCCGGCAAAGAATTGAGTTATCTTCAGAGTTTTGGTGGCCATGAAGTCGCCCATGTCAAAGCGTTGACGGACGGACTAACTAAGGCCGGTGCGACGCCGGTTCAGCCGCTGGCCAAATATAACTTCCCCGCTTTCAACACCCGAGAAGCAATTTTGAACTTCGCCAAGACGGCTGAAGACATCGGCGTTGGCGCCTACCAGGGCGCGGCGGCTTTGATCAGCAACAAAGATTATCTGGCCGCCGCTGGCAGCATTGTGCAAGTCGAAGCCCGTCATGCCGCCGTGATTAATTTGCTGCTAGGTCTCGACCCCGTGCCGCAAGCCACCACCTCCAGCCTGACGATTGACGAAGTCAAGGCCAAAGTTGGCCCAATTATGGGTGCGTAATGCAAGATATCTGTATCTGCTTCTTGAAAGGAGCCATAATGAATTATCTCTTTAAACGGCGGTTGACGCCTTTTCTCTTGCTACTCACGGTGCTGGCGTTGACTGCCTGCCAGATGGTGGCGCAACCAGCCGCAACGAGTAAGGCCACGCCAGTCGCGCCGGCCCCATCAACTGCGTCGATGACTGCTGGCACATTGCGCTCGGCGCTTGACCAATTATTAGGCGAGCATGTGTTGTTGGCCGCCAGCGCCACGAATGCAGCGTTGCACGGTCGGGACGCTGACTTCAAGGCTGCGGCGGCGTCGCTTGATGGCAATTCGCAAGACTTAGCCGCCACAATTGGCGCGGTGTATGGCAATGCGGCGGGCAAGGCGTTCCTGCCCTTGTGGCGCAAACACATCGGCTTCTTTGTCGATTACACGAATGCGGTCGCCAAGCAAGACCAGGCTGGCAAGGACAAGGCGATCGCTGACCTGACGCAGTATGCGCAGGACTTTGGCGCTTTTCTAGAATCGGCGAACCCGAATCTGCCGCAAGCGGCGGTGGTGAGCCTGCTCGTCCCGCATGTGAAGACGTTGACGGCGGTGATTGATGCGCAAGCCGCCCATGACCCCGCCACGGCCTATCTTGCTCTGCGCACGGCGTATGCGCACATGCCGATGGTGGCGAATGCGCTCACTGATGGCATCATCAAGCAGTTCCCGGATAAGTTTGGGGCAGCGGCGATGGCCCAACCCGGCGCTACGGCAGCGATGACCGACACCATGACCATGACTGGTACCCCAGCGATGACCGGCACTGGGTCAATGACTGGCACTGGAATGATGACCGGTACGGCGTCAACCAGTTTGCCGGTGATGATTAAGACGTTTATGTTTATGCCAGAGCGCATTGAAGTGCCCGTCGGCGGGACCATAGTCTGGACCAACCAAGACGCCATCAACCATACAGTCACGTCCGGCACACCGGAGAAGCCAGACAGCGTCTTCGATTCTGGCCCGTTCAATAAGGGGGCGCAATTCTCATTTACCTTCACAAAGGTGGGCGAATATCCGTATTTCTGTGGGCGCCATAACGAGATGCGCGGTGTGATCGTGGTTACGCCTGCGCAGTAACGACAGCCATTCGGGGTTGGGTACGTGAATGGACGAATGTTCAGTATCCAATCCCGCTCAACTAGCCACTAATCTTTTATCCGTTCGAATCAATTCGAACCAAGGAGCATACGATGAATCACGCACAAGAACAGCACGGCATGAGTCGACGCAACTTTCTCCGCGCGAGTGCCGCTACAGTCGTCGTCACGGCGTTGGCGAACACAAAGTTAATGACCGCAACCGCTTACGCGCAAAGTAGCAGCTCGGACATTGACATTCTCAATTACGCGTTGACGCTGGAACATTTGGAATCACGCGCCTACCAAGATGTCAATAATATCGGCGTGTTAACCGGCAAAGCGAAAGACTATTTTGTCAGCTTTGGCAACCAAGAAGCGATTCATGTGGTCGCTTTGACCGGCACGATCACCAAACTGGGTGGCACGCCAGTACGGGCTCAAGAACGCTACAACTGGCCGACCTTTAAGAATGGCAACGAAGTGTTAACCTATTTCCAAATGCTGGAAGAGCTAGGGGCGGCCGCTTATCTCGGTCAAGCGCCACGCATTCAAAACAAGGATCTGTTGACGGCCGCCGTGAGTATTACGACAACGTTAAATTAGAATGCGCCAAATCGCTTCTGCTGAAAGTACGGAATTACGAACCTGCGATTTACACTTAATTTTCGAGAGCAACGATTTTAGTGGGTTAGTCTCCATTTTGCCGTTCAAATTTTGGCGTAAAATGGCCTAAAACTGGGTCACTACCACTGGTGGCTAATTTAACGTTGTCGTAGTATTCACAATGTGGAGGGTCAGCACGCCGCCATCCTCAGTGACTTGGTGGGTAAGCCAGTTGCGCCAGCCTTTGCCGAAGCCAAAACCATGGATCAAGTGTTGGCGGTCGTCAAGCCATTGCTCGGCACGATGCCAGCCGCTATGCCGCAAACCGGGCGCGGTGGCCCTAGCTTCGCGCTGCTGTACGGTTCACGCTTTTTGTCCGAGTAAATCCAGCGTACAATGAGTGCATTGCACTGGTCATGTGATCTATCGAACTCGCAACCAATGCCTGACCAGTGCGCTGCACTTACCCACCAATCTAATGGTACATGTTCAAAGTAAAGACGGGCACGCAATCGGCGGCGAAGATCGTTGAGGGATTAGCCATTGCTGGGCGCGCCGCCAACTGCATGCCCTTACCGACTATTTACTTTACACTATTGTCTTACTTTATACTATTGTCTTACTTTACACTGTTGTCAACTTGTCTACCTATGCAACCCAAGCTATATTTGCTGCGTTTTCAAAAGTTCTTATTGCCGCTGCTACTGCTCGCCGCACTGTTAATTTTTCGGTGGGAAACCAGCGCTGCTGCCACGCAAATTTTGACGCCAACGCCAACGCCCTATCCGTCTGTAACACCAACGGTTGTCACAAAGCCTGCTGTTAAGCCAGCCACGATCACAACCTCTGTGATCATCACGCCTACGGCCGTGCCTGGCGCAAAGGCCCCACTGACACCAACCATCGTCAATATACAGACATCAACGATGACCGGCGTGATCTCGATTGCGCGAACGATTACAGCCACGAAACCACTGCCGCTGCGGCTGCAAATTCCCAAGCTCAAGGTGGATGCTGCGATTGAAAGCGTGGGCAGCGCGGCCAATGGCAGCATGGGCATTCCCAAAAAGGTGGATAATGTTGCCTAGTATGCACCGGGTATTGCGCCAGGCGAAGTGGGCAATGCCGTGATTGCTGGCCATCTGGACCTTGCCAGTGGCGCACCTGCTGTGTTTTGGAACATT
Organism: Caldilineales bacterium; assembly: GCA_038225095.1. Classification (GTDB taxonomy): domain Bacteria; phylum Chloroflexota; class Anaerolineae; order Caldilineales; family Caldilineaceae; genus JAPLGZ01. Next base: position 3,303 of record JBBREZ010000008.1, on the reverse strand, counting down.
GGCAAATTAAAAATCGGCGATGAGTTGATTATTATCAGCGCCAACAAGCTGAAATATCATTTTGCCGTGACGAGTGTTCAATCGTATCCGTATGACGAAGCGCCTTTGGCTGATATTTTTGGTTTTGCCCTCCATAGCCAATTGAACTTGATCACCTGCAACAGTGTGTGGAATCAAGGCGCGCATAATTATTCAAAGCGCCTGGTCGTCTACGCCCAGTGGACTAAGACTACCCCATAGCAGTTATACTGACGAGTATAAAGCAGTAATACCTATGCGATTAGAGCGTAGAGATTGATGAGGTAATCGCCAATCTCTACGCTCTAATCGCATAAAAAATGTTCGTTTATGACGCTCATGCGTATATCTTTATCAAGGCAACCGGCGACCGTTATTGTCGCCGGTTGCCCTTTTACCCACACCTTTTCCCACCAACGTTGCGTTTTTCTTCACTAGATTCGTCATTTTGTGGTAAGCTATTACGGCTCATTGGGAATTCAGGGGGTTGACAATTTGAATAAGATCGAGCGGTAGCCAATTATCGATAACTTTGTCGCCAAATCGGCTCGTTTATCAGCCTGTTAATCCACCGCTTACTTTCACTTGATTTGTCACCCCCCTGAGATCTGTTGAACCGCTATTACTTTGCAAAGAGCTTGCCCGGCCAAGCACCCTATCAATGATAAGGAATGACGATCAATAAGTTCTACATTTCGGAGATTACAGGGCAACAATCTCTAATCTCCAAGTTATTTACTCACGTTACGCAGGGTGCCAGTGGTAGGGCCACGATAGTTCGTGGCTGTACGGACGAGCGTCTGCGTAACATGACTTATTTAATCTCTACTCCTACTATGACAGCGCGAGGTTGTTAATCGGTAGACCACAGCGGAGCCGGCACGCCTACGGGCCGGACCATGCGCACGAGGCGTGTTGGCTCCACCCTTGCGCGCAACCTTGCGCTGTCATCCTAATCGAGAAATACTTAGAGACGGTCTGAAAAGAATTCGTAGGTGCGGTTTGTAACCGCACAATCAGGGGATGACTGATCCACCCTTTTCAGACCGTTTCTTAAACATGACACCAATGCGGCACCCACTGGGTGCCTACGATTGTCCGACTTTTAAATGGTTGATCGATAAGCAGTGACACAGGGGAACTAGGCATGGTTTTTTTGCGTCCTAGAGTCCTAGCATGGTGGTCGAATTCTAGCGCTTCAGCCAGCAATTTGGTCATTTGGCAGCGATGATAGGTTGTAGGTTAGGTGAAATGACATTGTCAAACATAATTTGTCAGTGTCATTCTCCCCTCTGTTCTTATAGGGTATCCACATGATTCGTTCACCAATCAAACTGGCATTTTGGCTTGTGGTAGCCACCGCCATCATCGTTGTGGGCGGCAGCACCCTCTATTCTAATGCCTCTATTGCGCTGGGCAGCCGCGCTCAAATCGCCCTGGCGACTCGTCAGGCGCATGTTCATACCAACTTGATTGCATGGGCCGGAACACCGCCGCCCAAGATCACAGCAACGCCCACGCCATTCGCTACGTGGCCACAGGCTGCTTTTACCAAAATGGCCCCCATTCTGATCCCAACCGCGACTCCGTTGCCATCGCCAACCCCGCTGCCCGTTTACCAGCCGGCGCGCGCCGCCGTCGAATTGACTGGATTTAATCATCAATGGCAAACCTGGAATAATTGCGGGCCGGCCACGCTTTCCATGAACTTGAGCTATTATGGCAACACACTCACCCAGGCCGACATTGGTGCGGTCTTGCGCCAAGACCCCGACGACAAAAACGTAAGCCCCGAAGAATTGGTGGCTTTTGCGCGCAATCAAGGCTACCAAGCCCAGTTGCGCGTCAATGGTGATGCTAACCTGATGCGCCTATTTTTGAGCAATGGCATCCCTGTGATTATCGAAACCTGGCTAGAGCAACATCCGAACGATGGCATGGGCCACTATCGCCTGTTGACCGGCTACAACGACGCCGAGCAGCGATGGACCGGCTACGATGCTTATGTCAGCGATAATTTGATCGGCGGCGGCAACCCCTATCAGGGCATTGTGATGCCCTACGCCGAAACCGAGCAATGGTGGAAAGTTTTTGATCACACCTATGTGTTGGTCTATCCGGCGCACAAGCTCCCACTGGTGCAGGCCATTTTGGGCAATACGCTGGATGCGCATGTGATGTGGATCACGGCGCTGCAAGCAGCGCAGGCGGCGGTCAATCAATCGCCCAATGATGCGTTCCTCTGGTTCAACCTGGGGTCCGATCTGGTCACGCTGGGTGATTACAAAAATGCCGCGGCCGCCTATGATCGGGCGGGCGAAATTGGCCTGCCCTGGCGCATGCTCTGGTACCAATTTGGTCCGTTGCAGGCTTACTATGAAACGGGCGAGTATCAGCAAGTGCTGAATCTGGTCGATACGACGTTGAAGAACACGAATTCTGTAGAAGAACTCTACTACTGGAAAGGTCGCTCTCTGGCCGCGCTGGGCGATCAAGCGAACGCGCGCCAGGCGTTGCAACGGGCCATCCAACTCAAACGAGATTATACCGCCGCCCGTGCGGTGTTGGCTGCGCTGGGTGGCTGAGAAACTGTTTGAAAAGTTAGCGGTGGATTTTTCTCAGCAAATTGCTATGTCTACAAAATTCCTTCCATTGAGGATGCTCCCTACACCTTTGAATGCAGGAATAAATTCCGCTCCTGACCGCAGCAAGTCGCCTCAGCGACTGAGGATTTAGTGCCTGCACCCAAGGGGTACCCGACTTGTTACTGTCAGCGGCCAAATTCCATTTGTGCTGCTAATGGTTGAAAGCACCCCAAAAAACTGCTATACTTGCCGATAACGACATAACCAACGCTTATCGATAAAAAACGAGGCAACCACACGATGACCCCTGAAGTTGCAGCCGCCGCTTTGACGGAAACCAGCCGTTGGGTCTGGGATGTTGTCGGCAAAGAGCTAACCGACAAGACGAAAGACCTGCTCAAACAGCAATGGCAAAAATTTGAATGGCGCAAGGCCGAACAAGCCTACCGCGCCAGCTTGCTCGACCAATATGGCACAATTCGCATCCTGGGCAAGTCGGACCCCGTGAAGCTGGAAGGCATCTTCACCGATGTGTTTACGTTGGACCAGGTGACGGCGCGCCGCCGTTATGACATTGACGAGTTGCGCAAAGTGGGCCAGGATCGTTTCGAATTAGGCCGCCAGACCCAACCGCGCGTCAACGGCGTTGACCTCGTGCGCAAAGGGCGCAACCTCTTTATCCTGGGCAAGCCGGGCGCGG